>JBJTUI010000569.1:0-4502 GCA_046080625.1 Elainella sp.
GATCAGCCCACAGCAGACCAGAAGCAGGCAGCGTTGGATGCCTCAATCCAGAAAACCTGGCAGCGGACCAAGGGGCTCAACCTGGAGCGAGTGGCGCTGCTCGAACAGGTGATGCGCGCGCTCAAAACGGGTGCCTGTGCTACCGCGCTACAGCAGCAGGGGATGCAAAATGCCCATAAGCTGACGGGCTCGCTAGGCACCTTTGGATTTGAATCTGGCTCCAAGCTGACCCAGCAGATCGAAGGGCTGTTGGCCGAGTCTGATCCATCGGCAGCGGCCCAGAAGCGGCGAGCCATGGCGATGGCACCCCTGGTGAAGGCGCTAAAATCTGCTCTGGCTGAAATACAACCAATCGAATCCGCGCAGCCTGAAACTGCCACCGATCAGTTGCTGGCTCGATCCAACCTGGGTTCACCCAGCCCACTTGCTGAACCCACAGCGGTTGACCCAGAGCAAAAGCTCCTGCTGATTGTCGGCCAAGCCTCACCGCTGATTGCGTCGCTTGTTGCTGCCGCAGCGCCCCGATTTCAACCTGTTGTAGTCCAGACATACCCAGAAGCCGAATCCTATTTGGGACAGGCTCCGCTTGTTGTTCTGATCGAAGCTACAAATTGGCATGACGTGACCGCCTTTTTGGGCGAATTGCAGCAGCGGACAATTCCGGTGGCGCTGCTGATCGACCAGGCTACTGTTGAGGAGCGGCTTTTAGCAATCCAGGCTGGGGTGGAGCTGTTTCTCTCTGCCGCTATGCCGGTGCAAGCCATGCTAATAGCAATAGACAAGCTGCGCCCCCGGCTCCAACTGCCCCAGTCTGAGGTCGCCAGGGTGCTGCTGGTTGACGATGACCCAATCATGGGGCACCTGCTGTCTAACTGTTTACAGCCTCACGGAATTCAAGTCGCGAGCCTGCAAGATCCGCTGCAATTCTGGCAGATGGTGTATCAGGTGCAGCCAGACCTCCTGATTCTGGATGTCAAAATGCCGGATGTGGATGGAATTGAACTCTGCCAGACAGTGCGCTGTGATAGTGAATGGTGCTGGCTGCCGATTGTTTTTCTGACCAGCCAAACCGATCCAAAAATCCAGCAGCAGATTTTCCTGGCCGGAGCTGATGATCTCATCTTCAAACCAATTGAACCGGTTGAACTCTCGACGCGAATTCTTAACCGCTTGCGGCGTGCGCAGCTGCTGATAACCTGCCGCAACCGCTAAACCGTCGCGCGGCCATCGCTTATCAGACCGTACTGGAGCGCTTGAACAGCCGTCTGAGCCGCCAACTAAGCAGAAGCCATCAATCGACTGAGCCAGCCGCCATTTGCAAAATAAACGGTTCGCCATCGGGCTGGTGATACCGGTCGGCCCAGGCGCTAATCAACTTGTCCAATTCCTGGAGCGCTTGCTCAGTCTGCTCAGGCGGCAAATTCAGTTCCTCCAAAATACGAATCGCTTTGGGCTGACGCTCTGCCCAGTTCCGCATCAGGCTAAAATAGCGGGCCGTGTCCTCCACAACTGTGTAAATCCGCTCATCGTCGTCGACGGGCGAATAGGACGTACGTGTCAGGGCATAGAATGGAACACCCCAGGGCGAATCGATGCGGGTCACGGTACCCGAATGAATTAACCGACGTTTGATGTGATCAGCCATGGCCTCGCTGAGACAAACCTGCCGGTCAATTGGGATATCTTCCTGTGACCGGCTGTGCAGCAGCTCCAGCAAATCCATAAACTGAATGCTATTTAGGATCTGGGCAGGCGGCAGCTGGTCGGGCAGCTTTTCCTCAATCTGCTGTTTTTCAAGTGCGGTTAGGCTGGTGCCCACGACTCGGGAACGACCCACCTGCCAGGGATGCAGCTCCAGCCAGAGGTAGGGAAATTGGATCAGATAGCGTGGCTCATGAGAACCCAGCATTTTCAGGAGCTTGCCATCGGTGAGGGCTTGCTCAACTTCTTCAACAATAGCTTTGACCCGCTTCGGCTCGATGTGGTGCAGCTGGCCGGTCAGGCGCAAATTTTGGCCTTCCTCCATGTAGGTGGTGTAGATCGCGCATTTGGCAGCTGTGGCGGCGGCGTCAAGAAAAGCCCCATGACGATGCCCACTGGTGTGCATGGCGCTAAACGCCAGGTAGAGCATGATCTGGTCCAACGCACTCGGACCAAAATGTTTGACCAACAGATATTTGATCGGCAATGACGGCTTGCTCGCGCGCGCCTTTGCCGCTGAAGAACCGGATTTAGAAGAATCCGCCGTAGCAAAATCAGGAGACTCGACCTGCTCCTGGTTGTTAAACTTACCAACTGTCATAATTGATGCACCATCTACAAGGTCAGAAGTGACCCAACTGTGCAAAGCCAGCCTCAACAGGAATGCTCTAATCAACCATAGATTCTAAAGGTGGAAAAGTCGGGCATATTGACAGAGCGGCGTGATTAAAGTAACAGCACCACCGGGAGTATACGGAACCAGTTCTTGACTGTCAGTTAAGTTGCGCAAGTTAATTTATACGGTTAGGTTTCCCGATTTTTGCACCTTTAGAAGCTAGGTTTAAGCAAACAGTTGCGATGTTTTGGTCTTACAGCGATTTTCATTTCAGTTAGCTACAGGAGGGGTGTGGGGGCACCGCCCCCACGCAGGGGTGTAGCCCCTGCACCCCACCGTTAATCCGTGGTTGATTGATCTGAAAACTGCTGTAATCATCAGGTTTTTTGTCGCTGGAGTTCTCTGTTGCTTCTACCAACGGCTGCTCATCATTCGGCGGTCACGGTTTAATAGCCATGCTTTAACAGCCATAGTTTAACAGCCATGATTTAACAGCCATCGTCTGGCAACCGTCGTTTAGCAGGCATTGTCATTAGCGGCTCCCTATTGGCTAGGGCATGCGCCTCGCTGCGTGACTTGGCTCTACTCAGGTGGGGTCCAGATGGGACCAAAACAGCAGGAAAACCGATCGGACCAGGTATCTGCTTGATTATTCTGTTCAGGCTTGATTTAGCCCAATTTCATCTTCATTTTGGAATCTAGATCATAGAGCCATGCTCACTCCTTTACGAGTTCTATTTATCGAAGACTCTGAGGCAGACACCGAAATTGTTTTGCAAGAATTGCAGGCGGGAGCTTACGAACCGCAGCATCAGCGCGTGGATAATGCCGTGCTGTTGCAGCTTGCCCTACAGCGGCAGACTTGGGATCTAATCATTTGTGACTACCTGCTGCCCAGTTTTAATGCACCCGAGGCATTAAAAATTGTCAAATCGACCGGTTTGGATGTCCCTTTTATCGTGTTATCCGGCATGATCGGCGAAGACGTAGCCGTAGAAATGATGCGAGCAGGAGCACATGATTGTCTATTTAAGGGCCATCTCAAACGGCTATTGCCGGCTATTGACCGCGAGTTAAGGGAGGCCAAAATTCGCCTGGCCAAGCGGCAGGCCGAAGCTTCAGCGCTCCAGCTCGCAGCCATTGTAGAATCCTGTGAGGATGCGATTATTAGCACCGACCTCAAGGGCAGGATTGTGACCTGGAATCTGGGTGCAGAGAGGCTATACGGCTACCAGGCTGCTGAGGCCATGGGTAGATCGTTGGTTCGCCTGATTCAGCCATCTGCTTCGGTTTTCCCATCCCCCGCTCACAGCACCTGGGTCGATAGGGTGATCGACTGTCAGCAGGTGACCCAACGGCGCAAAACCGGTGAGTTGATTGAAGTATTGCTCACCGTTTCTCTGCTCAAGAATTCGGACGGGGAAGTGGTTGGCTTCGCCATGATCGGGCGAGATATCAGCGAACGGCAGCGGGTGCAGCAGATGAAGGATGAATTTATCTCGGTCATCAACCACGAGCTGAGGACGCCGCTCACCTCTCTCCAGGGTTCTGTTGAACTGCTGTTGACCGGCAAACTCGGGGAGCTATCGCCCCAGGGCGTGCGTATGTTAGAAATTGCTGCCAACAATATTGACCGAATCGTCAAACTGACCAGCACGATTCTGGATTTGGAGGGGCTGAGTACCGGCAAGATTGCCCTGCAGAAACAGCCCTGCGACATCGACCTATTGCTCAAACAAACGCTAGATCGGCTCCAAAGCCTGGCGCGAAAACATCAAATACAGTTTGTTGTTCGCTCCCAGTCTATCCAGCTTGTGCTCGATCCGCTGCGGATTGAACAGGTTCTGGAACAGCTCCTGATGAACGCCATTCAATTCTCGCGTCCGGGAGGCCGGGTGTGGCTGGAAATTACCCTAGCCCCACCAGACCAACTCTTCCATGCGGGTAGAAGCCTGATGCTAGCCGAGCCAGCCAAACACAGCCATGCTGTTTTGATTACAGTCCAGGATGAGGGGCCAGGGATCTCCTCTGATCAGCTTGAGGCAATTTGGTTCTTCCAGAATTGCCGTGGTTGCCACTAGATATGGAATTTAGTCATTTCCAGGAGATGAACCGCTTCAGGTTGAACCAAAGCGTTCATAGCCCCGCAGATCGAGGGTTAAGCGCTGAAAAATCCGTTTGACAT
>JBJTUI010000570.1:0-4671 GCA_046080625.1 Elainella sp.
TGAAAAGATTTGAGCAGATTACTCCACTCACAGAGGGCTTCGAGGGCGGAGCCTGTGAGGAATGGGCTGTCAAAGTCAACCATGCCTAGTTCCCAGCTAAACTATTCCTCAATCTAACTTATCTACAACTGTAATACTAAACATTCCTGGGTCACATACTCCGTAGCTTGCTGCGGTCTGTAGAACAGCGCAGACACTGTTGAGCGAAGCGAAGTGATACCCCGCAGCTTGCTGCAGTTGGGAAGTTCATTAAACCAGCCCTTATTTAAACCAGCCCTTCACAGCTCGGCCCATCGCCCTGAGACCAGTCAAGCCAGACGGCGAACTGAGCGCAGGCACCTGCTCTAGCTTCTTCAGACAGTGGTTCAGCCGATTTTGGGCGTTTTGCCGCAGATCTGGGCCGGTTATGGCGGATTCGATCACAAACTGGTAGTCAGCCATTGCGGATTCAAACTGCCCCAGCTGCTCCTGGTAGAAACCGCGATGGAAATAGACGCTGGGAGCATCCTTGGGGAAACAAAGGGGGAGATAGCCGTGGGCTTTTTCACTGAGGCTGAGGGCGGTCGAAAAATCCTGAACCTGGGCACAGCATTCGGCCTGACCGATCAGACTGCGCACCACCTGGCCAGCTCGGGCTCCGGGCATCGTTGCTACTCGTTCAAACAGCGGTTTGGCCTCTTGCCACAGTCCGGCTCGCTTATAGCGGTGGGCGATCGGCAGCAGATGGTCGCTGCTCTGCGAAACCTGCCAGAGGGGGCGCATCTGCTGGGCCAGTTCGGTCAGCTTAGCGGGCAGATTTTGCTCCTGGAACTGCACCGCCAGATAGCGCGAGGCGGCCACCTGTAGATCCGATTCGCAGGTCGGGTCCGCCAGCAGCGACTGGAACAGGGTTGCCGCTTCGGGCCAGTTCTTTTGGCGATGGGCCGCACAGCCTGTGAGGTAGGTCCGGTAGTGATTCGGCAGCCAGTCGTCACTATAGGCACAGGTAAAGTCGCCGGTTTTGCGCAGGAAGAAGGCAACGCTGGTGATGATGCTGTTGTCGCTGTAGTAGGCCATGGCGACTTGGGGGCCGAACCTGGAGATCGGCTGGTTTTCGGGCAGGTCTGTTAACTCGAGCTGGAGGTGATCCAGCAGTTCCAGCCCCTGCACCAGCGCCTTGGGGTTAGCGTAATCTGGCGCGGCTCCGGTCAGCCAGTGCTCGATCCAGTAGGGATCGGTGAACAGCATATTGGGCTCGTACGAATGGTGCGGCGAGAGATTATATTCGGTGGTGAGCGCAGCAATCCCGCCCGGTTTCAGTACCCGATGAATTTCCTGATAGACCCGGTGCAAATCGGCAAACGAGTTGACATGCTCGATCGAGCAACAGCTCCAGACAAAGTCAAAGCTGGCCTCTGGAAAGGCGATCTGGGTCATGTCCATATGCTGCACCAGCAGCCGTTCAGGCTGATAGGGGAAGAGGTTTTTGCGGTAAACCTCCTCGACGGCCATGGCAGCAGTAGACCAATTTGCGGAGCTATACAGATCTGTGGCAACAACCTGTTCGCAGACGTTCGTCAGAGCATAGACGAGACATTCGGAGCCGACTCCTAGCCCCAGGGCTCTGGTCTGGCCGTTCAGCAAACCCAATGCTTTCAGGCCAGCGTAGACCTGAATATATTCCCAATTTTTACGGCCCTGTCTCTCCAGCAATAGCAGCGTTCCGATCGCGTCAAAGTCTGGATCGTTCCAGTCGGCAAAATCGGCAATTTTACAAAACTGCATTGCGCCCCTCCCAGCTGTCTCACCTGTCTTCAGATGATATCGGAAAAGGGGCGTTGCTTCTATGAAAATGGCCGTTTGGATCAAAGCCTCAGTGAACGGAGTTGGAGACAGATTTAGAACTTCTGACCCACGTAAATCGACCGGACTTCGCCGTTGCGTCGGACAATTGCTTCCTGGTTGCTGACCGACACCAGACTCCAGCCGCTGGTACCAATCGCCTCGCCCATCTCGATCCGCTGGGGCGTGCCGTTGATCTCAAACAGGGCCGCAGACCGATCGCCCAATTCCATAACTCCCAGCAGCGTGTGATTGTTGGCAGCCGCAATGTTGGGCACGGGTGAGGCCGCCACTGGCGAGGGCTGGGGCTGGACTGCCGGACGACGGGCGGCGGGGGCCGGACGGGTTGCGGGGGTAGCGGGGGCAGCCGGGACAGGCGAGGCCGGGGCAGTCGGAGCGCTGGTGGTGGGATAAATCGGCACATAGACCCGTTCGATCACGTTGGGAACGGCGACGGGTGAAGGGCTGGCCGCTGGTGAAGGAGAGGGCTCAGGCTCCAGCTTGGCTTGGCGCGACAGCCGCTCCATCGAACGGCTGAGGTACTGCAAAAAGTCGGCGTTTTCGGGGCTGGGGCTAGGTACAGCAGCGGTTGGGGCCGGGGCGGTCTGCTCGGGTCCGTATTCTTCCAGCAGATGCAGCCAAAACTGGGACACCTGAACCCGGTAAAAGTAGCTCAGCAGCCCAGCAGACAGCAGCAGCGAACCAAACAGCAGCGATAGCCAGAAGGAAGTTCTGCCGGTTTTGGCATGCGGAGCGACCGGGGGTTCGGGCTCGGGCTCCGGCTCCGGCAGGTCGGGCTGGGGCATCAGGTCGCGCGGGGCCAGCTTCGGCGGCAAAATCGCGGCCAGGGGTACGACGGGTTCGGTCAGTTCGGGTAGGGGGGCTGGCTCAGCCACTGGCTCAGGCTCTAGCGTAGCGGTGATGCCATGCTCCAACATCTGCTCCACGCCCCCAAACAGGGCTGCCATTAGCCCCTCGGCGCTTGTCTGCATTTCGGTTTGCAGGGCTGTCTCTGTCAGGGCTTCGCCCAGCTCAAACCGCAGAGTAGATTCGGCCTCTGGGCCAGATTCTGGAGCAAATTCTGGGGCGAATTCTGGAGAAAATTCTGGGCCAGATTTCGCTAGTTCAAGGACAGATCGGGTGCGGGTGGGATGGGACATAGCAGCTCGTGAAACGAAAGGCGGGGAGCGACCGCTGCGACGGTCTACAACGACAGTCAACAAGGCGGCGGTCAACAAGTCCGAAAATGATAGCGCGACTTGAAAAATCTGGGCCGGGTCTGGATTTGAAGAAATGCGAAGATTCTATTTACGCGGCTGCTTTTGGGCCTGACTGGAGAGGCTGATCCGGTCACTGAGCTGGCGCAGGCTGCGGGCCAAGTCGCTGTCGGCCTCTTTCTGCTGGGTGATTTTCTCGCAGCTGTAGAGCACGGTCGTGTGGTCCTTGCCGCCAAACACCTCGCCGATTTTGGGCAGGCTGAGGTCGGTGTGCTGGCGCATCAGGTACATGCCGATCTGGCGGGCGACGCTGATTTCCCGGCGGCGGGAGCTGCTCTTGAGGTCGTCAATCGAGACGCCAAAGGTTTCTGAAACGGCCTGCATCACGGTTTCGGGCGAGGCTTCCACCTGGTCGCTGGGCGGATTCAGCACCGGGGCAATGCTCTCGACGGTCATGGGCAGGCCGGAAATCGAGACGTAGGCCACGGCCCGGATCAGCGCCCCCTCTAGCTCCCGAATATTAGAGGTGTAGCTGGCGGCGATATATTCAATCACCTGGCGCGGCAGCCGCATGTTTTCGTATTCGGCCTTCTTCTGCAAAATCGCCATCCGGGTTTCTAGATCCGGCGACTGGATATCGGCAATCAGCCCCATCGAAAACCGGGAGCAGAGCCGCTCCTGCAAACGCGGAATCAGATTGGGCGGACGGTCGGACGCCAACACCACCTGCTTGCCCGCCTCATGCAGCGTGTTGAAGGTGTGGAAAAACTCTTCCTGGGTGTATTCCTTGCCCTCAATGAACTGGATGTCGTCCACCAGCAGCACATCCACGGCCCGATAGTGCTCCCGAAAGCTCTGCATACTGTCCTTGCGGATCGCCGAAATCAAATCGTTAGTAAACTGCTCGGTCGAGACATAGAAAATCCGGGCGTTGGGGTTAATCTCCAGCCGGTAATGGCCAATCGCCTGCATCAGGTGGGTTTTGCCCAGCCCGACCCCGCCGCAGAGAAACAGCGGGTTAAACTCGCGGCCCGGAGATTCGGCCACGGCCAGCGAGGCGGCATGGGCCATGCGGTTATTGGCCCCCACCACAAACCGGGAGAACACATATTTGGGGTTGAGTTCGGTCTGCTTCAGCCGCGAGGCAATCGGAGCCACAGAGGCCGCCAGCGGCGAACCCATGCTGCCCCCCAGAACTGCACCAGGCTCAGGCGCATCGGTAGGTGAGCCTATTGGTCCATTCATTGGCCCACTCATTGGCCCACTGCTCGATCCGTTCGGCGGCAGCGGCCACAGCACCTCGTTGGCCCCTGAGTTTTCGGCCTCTTCCCCCGAACGCACGGTGATCTGGATCTCGACCGGATAGCCCAACAGCGACTGCACCACCTCGGCAATCGTCTGGACATAGTACTTTTGCAGCCAGTTGCGGGCGAAGGGATTGGGCGTGCAGATCACCAGCCGGTCAGCCTCCAGCGCCTCCACAACCGCTGGCTTAATCCAGGTTTCGAAGGTCGGGCGACTCAGCTGGAGCTGTAACCGCTCCAATACCTGATCCCAAAATTTTTCCAGGCTAGTTTCCACGACTCAACCCCCAGATGTTGCGTATAGAATGCCATAAATTTCCAGATCTGGG
>JBJTUI010000571.1:0-9161 GCA_046080625.1 Elainella sp.
ATTTGAACCGTTGACGGCCTTTGGGAGTACGGCCATGCTTATGAGCTTTGAGGTGACCGCAGAATGGGCATTCCATAGACTACGACAGCAATCAGGATGGGTTCTATCATCCTACCCCACACTTCTCTAACTCACAATCGAAACACCTAAAGATAATGTTGACGTAACTCAACTTCAGCGCATTGCTCAAATTGAGGATCTTGCTGCTAAATACATTCGACGCAAAGGTATGAACCCGATTGAAGCAATCAATTCCGCTGTTGAAGCTTTGATGATTGAAATGGAAGAGCCTCGGCTCGGTGATCGGATCACTCGACAGGATGTATACCGAGTATTAGGGGCAAAGCAAGAATTAAAAGCCGCAAAGTCAGATGAAGAGAATTGATGGTTGAAATTCTACGCGCCGACGAGTAGCCTCCCAATAGATCTTATACCGCCCTCTACTATTAAACGGTCCATCAATGAGTTCGTCTCTGTTGCCCCCATCCGCCCTTTTACCTACCGAACAGCGATTGGTGCTGGATGAGTGAGCTGGCAGCAGTACGAGTTGCTTCTGGCCACACTGGGCGATGATTTTCCGAATCTGCGGCTGAGTTATCTGGAGGGATTGCTGGAAATCACTACGACCTCTCCAGAGTATGAGGAACTCAAAACCCTGATCGGGATGCTGCTGGAGGCATATTTTCAGGAAACCTGCACCCGATTTCACGGGATGGGGTCTGCCACGTTTCGCAAAGCTATGAAGCTGCGGGGTTTGGAGCCGGACGAGTGCTACTGTCTGGGGCAAAAGGAAGAGTTGCCTGATATTGCTATCGAAATTGTTCTGAGCAGCGGACTGGTTGACAAGCTCGAAATTTATCGGGGTTTGGGCGTTGCGGAGGTTTGGCAGTGGCAGGATGGGCAGTTTTGTCTGTATCACCTGCGCCCAACTGGGTACGAGGTGATCGAAAGCAGCGAACTACTGCCCGATCTGGATCTGGCGCTGTTGGCGAGCTATGTCAGGCCCGATGAGCCGTTTGATGCAGTCATGGCGTTTCGCGAGCGGCTGTGGACTGTTGTTGAAGGCGAGTCTGGCGTGGGCTAGGACCGGGACAGCAGCAGGCTGTTGGTTTCGAGTTGATTTACTTCTAGCGGCTCGTTCAGCAAATAACGCGGCTGGGAGGGGTGAATTCGGGCCACGACTTCGTAGTTGATCGTGCCCATCCAGGAGGCGAGCTGTTCGGCGCTGACTCGCTCTTCGCCGTCGCTGCCCAGCAGGGTGGCTACGGTGCCGACTTGGGCCTGGGGAATGTGGGTGACGGCCACCATCAGCATGTTCATGCAGATCCGACCACAGATTGGGGCGCGTTGGCCAGCAATCAGGACATGGCCGAGGTTGGAGAGGCGGCGGTCGTAGCCTTCGTGGTAGCCGACGGGCAGGACGGCGATTTGCATCGGGTAGGGGGCGCGGAAGCTGCGGCCATAGCCAACGTAGCCGCCGGTGGGGACGGATTTGACCTGGACGATGCGGGCGCGCCAGGAGAGGACGGGCTGGAGGTTGGGGATGAAGCCTTCGCCTCGTTCGGCAAAAGTTTGCAGGACTTTGGCATAGGTTTCTTTGGAGGGCCAGAGGCCGTAGGCGGCGATGCCAACGCGCACCAGGTTGGCGTGGGTCTGATTCCAGAGAATCGTGGCGGCAGAGTTGGCAGACTGGACGATTTGCAGGTCGTGACCGGCCTGACGGAAGGCGCGTTCGGCTTCTTGCAGCAGGGCGAGTTGGCCCATAGCAAACCGGTGGTCGGTGGTGTCTTCGATGTCGGCGTAATGGGTGGCGATGCCTTCGAGCTGGATGCCTTCGAGTTGGGCAATCTGGTCTGCAAGCTCTAAAGCAGCGGGGATGGTGAGGCCCTGGCGGTGGGTGCCGGTTTCGATCAGGATATGGACGGGGACGGTGAATCCGGCTGCAAGTCCGGCCTGGGCAAAGGCTTGGGCGACTTCCAGATCGTAGACAGCGAAGCGGGTTTGGGGATGGATGGCGCGGGCGGCTTGGGCGGCGGAGACGTTACCGCAGACGTAGATTGGAGTGTTTACTCCGGCTTCTCGAAGCTTGATGGCCTCGTAGGCGAAATTGACAATCAGCCAGTCTACTCCAGCGTTCACAAATGCTTTGGCGCAGTCGATTAGGCCATGCCCGTAGGCGTCACTTTTGACCACAACGCCCAGCCGCACCTCAGGGCCGACTCGGCGGCGCAGAATTTCGACGTTGGCTTGCAGGGCGAGAAGGGAAATTTCGCACCAGGAGGATTCGTGGGGGATAGTTTGGTGAAACTGGCTGATCATAAAGCAGAAAGGGATAGGTGACTTAAATGGCGATGCAGGAGTGAACCGACGATGGCAATGCTGGATTCGATCTGGGCGGGCGAGTGGGAGTAGTTGAGCCGGAGGGCCGGGTAGCCCTTCTGGCCGGGGAAGAAGGCGGCGGCGTTGGCGATCAAAACGCCCTGAGCGAAGGCATCCTGGCAGAGCTGGGGGATCGAGATGAGGTCGGGCAGGTGGACCCAGAGGAACAGGCCGCCCTGGGGTATGGTCCAGGTGGCTGCCTGGGGGAAGTGGCGTTCTAAGGACTGAAGCATAGCATTTCGACTTTGAAAATGGTAGCTGCGCAGCTGGTTGAGGTGACGCCGGTAGTGGCCGGAGGCGAGGTATTCGCTGACGATGGCCTGGGAGACGGTGGAGACGTGGAAATCGCTCAGCAGCTTTTGCTGGAGCAGGGCCTGGTGCTGGCTGCCAGTGGCGACCATGTAGCCGACGCGGAGGCCGGGAATCAGGCTTTTGGTGAAGGTGCCGATGTAGGTAACGAGGTGCTGACTGTCGATGGCTTTGATCGGCGCAGGCACGGGGTCGAAGTTGAGTCCTTCGTAGGCGTTGTCTTCCAGGATCGGGCAGTCGTAGCGCTGGGCTAAATCGAGCAGGTTTTGGCGGTGCGCCTGGGAGGTGGTGAGGCCGGTGGGGTTGTGTAGGGTGCTGATCGTGTAGATTAGCTTGGGGCGGTGGCTGTGCAGGTATTGTTCTAACAGCTCCAGGTTCATGCCGGTTTTGGTCATGGGGATGCCAATAATCCGGGCACCCAGGTTTTCCAGCAGGGCAATCGCGCCGTGGAAGGTGGGGGCTTCGACGATGGCCCAGTCGCCGGGCTGTAGGTAGTGGCGCATGGCCAGGGAAAGCGCCTGCTGGGAGCCGTGGGTGAGGATCACGTCGGCGGCGGTGATCTCTAGACCCTGCTGGACTAGGAGCTGGGCGATCTGCTGGCGCAGGACGGGCTGGCCCTGGGGAAAGCCGTAGCTGAACAGGCTGTCGCTGGTCTGACTGATGGCGCGGCGAGCGATTTTTTGCAGCTCGGTTAAACCACTGGGGCGGGGAAAGCCGGAGCTGAGGTCGATGATGCCGCCTCGGGCCTGGACATTGAGCGAGGCGAGGAACTGCTGGCAGAAGCCGCTGGCCTCCTGGTCCTGGATAATTACGTCCTGGCTGGGGGCAAAGCTGGGTTTGGCTGCCTTTCCGATTGGCAGGTTTCCTACTGGCAGAACGGCGTTGACGAAATAGCCCGACCCCGGACGCGAATGGATCAGTCCGTCGCCTTCCAGCAACCCGTAGGCTTCGATCACCGTCAGCGGGCTGACCTGGAGGGTTTTGGCCAGTCGGCGAATCGAGGGCAGTTTCTCGCCTGATTGCAAGCTGCCGGACTGGATCAGCCGCCGCAGCCGGTCGCGGATCTGCTGGTAGATCGGTTTGGAAGCCTGCCGGTCGATCGGGAGCTGCATGGGGAGCGGGGAGCGTGGGTGTTATGACTATAGCGGGTTTGGCCCAGATTGTCAGACACAGTTGGCCTGTGTTTGGCTGTAACAGTTGCAAGTTTGGGAAACTGTTCTGGTTAAACTGGCATGGATTGTATCTTCTCAGGTGATTGCTCGGGTGCCATGCTCAGGAGAGGCGGACCAGATCGGGAGTTGGCATGACGCAGAGTTCGGCCTTGTGGCAGGAGATGTTCGGGCAGACCAGATTCCCCGCCGATGCCTACCTGGACAGAAGGAGCGCGTTTCCTGGAGTCGCGGCTCTGGAGCTGTTTGAACAGGCGCTGCCGAGGGCGCTGACTAAGTATGCTGACTGGTTCTTGGTAAATTCAATGTTTGATTCACTTCTGTATCTATCTGTATGCTTACCAACTGGCGCAATCGTTCTCTCTCACCCGAAACTCTGGGGCTGCTGTTTGGCTTCCTGGGCGTCTTCAGCTTTAGCCTGACGTTACCGGCGACCCGACTGGCGGTGGCGGGGCTAAACCCCATTTTTGTGGGGCTGGGGCGGGGCGTGGTGGCGGGGCTGCTGGCGACGGGGTTGCTCTGGGCGACAAGGCAGCCCTGGCCGAACTGGCGACAGTGGCGCAGTCTGGCGGTTGTGGCGCTGGGGGTGGTGCTGGGGTTTCCGATTCTGTCGGCCTGGGCAATGCAGCGGCTGCCTGCGGCTCATGGAGCGGTGGTGCTGGGGCTATTGCCTCTGCTGACGGCGCTGGCGGGGGTGGTGCGGTCGGGTGAGCGGCCTTCGCGGCTGTTCTGGCTGGCTAGCGTGATTGGCAGCGCGACGGTGGTGGGGTTTGCGGTGAGCCAGGGGGCGGTCCATCCGGGTGGCCTGTCTGGTGCAGAAATGTACGGGGCAGATCTGGTGCTGCTGGGGGCGGTGATCGCAGCGGCGATTGGCTATGCGGAGGGGGGCAAGTTGGCCCAGGAGATTGGCGGCTGGCAGGTGATCTGCTGGGCGCTGGTACTGGCGGCTCCGCTGGAGCTGATACCGACGCTGGGGCTGGCCCAATCAACCGGGGTGATGCAGGCGGGTTGGATCTCCTGGCTGGGGTTTGCCTACCTCTGTCTGGTCAGCCAGTTTCTGGGCTTTTTTGCCTGGTATCACGGGCTGGGGCTGGGGGGAGTGGCGCGGGTGAGCCAGATGCAGCTGTTGCAGCCGTTTCTGACGATTCTGTTCTCGGCGCTGCTCTTGCGCGAACAAGTTTCGCCCCAGACAATCGGGGCGGCGCTGCTGGTGATTGGTTCGGTGGCGGTGGGACGCAGGGCGAAGATTCGTCGCCGGAGCCACGGGGAGAGCAGTTCCTGAGTGCAGAACTCGCCGCCAAGCTGTTGAAGGGTTGGAAGCAGGCTGTTGGGGCAGAATTCGCTGCCGACTATGGGGAAGCGCCAGATTTTAGCGTTAGTTTTGGTGCAAGTAGGTCGGTGCAAATATTTGTAGGACGGTGGAGGTTCGGGGGCGCAGCCCCCAACAGAGGGCTTGCCTTCTGTGCTCCCCTAAAACCATCTTCAAGTTAATCAAGCCCAGCTACTTACCGCAATTTCTTACCGCAATTTCCATTTCAGTCAGCTACAGGAGGGGGGGCGGTGCCAGCAGGGGCGTAGCCCCTGCACCCCACTGTTAATCCGTGGTTGATTGATCTGAAAACCGCTGTAATTGTCTAGAAGACAGCAATCAGGTTTTGGGCCAGCAGGGCTTCCAGAACAGATTGAGCGACGGGGGCGCAGCGACGGCTGTCCTGGGCAGTGAACCAGGCGATTTCGGCAATTTCAGCGGCGGGCGTGATCTGGCCCTCGAAGGCGGCCCAGTAGCAGGCCATCTCCAGCTTGCGCGGCGGCTCATATCCGTGGGCGGGGCCAGAAAATAGGCCGAAGGGCTCAATGGTATGGGGATTGAGGGTGACGGACAGCTCTTCGCGGATCTCGCGGATCAGGGCATCGATCTCGGTTTCGCCCGGTTCGAGTTTGCCGCCGGGCAGATAGAAGGCAGCTTTGCCGACGGTTCGGGTACAGAGAATGCGCTGATTTTGCAGACAGATCCAGGCTACTGCTTGTAGGGGAGCGTGGGGTGACTTCATCTGGGGTGCGTTCCCGTGCCAACGTCGGGTTTATCAGGGGTGCGAACGCCACACCCCTTTGATACGGTGGATTGATATGGCAAACCTTTGACGCGGCCTACTGGGAGATCTGGATCCAATTGGGCGGACTATAGTCGGAGTTGACGGCCCGATCGACGTAGCCCGCCAGGTCGGGCAATGCCTGCAGCGGAATTTCCTGCTGGAGGAACCGGTTGAGCTGTTGCTCCCAGTTGTTGGGATAGTCGCGAATCACCGGATGACGCACGGCGATAGTCTGATATTCGGCCTGTGCGGCGTCCACAATCAGATCTAGTTTGAGCAGGGCTAAGGGGCGGATAAACAGGCCGATGGCGGCCAAGTTGAACCCTGAATCAACGCCTTTTTGGCGCAGGACGCGCACAAACTGAGCGCCTCTGGGAATGGCGTAGGGAATGCGACTGCGATCGTGAATGGGCTCGACCTCGATATTGTAGCCTTGGGTGAGGCCCGCTTCTAGCGATAACCCTTCATACTGCTGTTCGGGATGGGGAACATAAATTGTAATTTGGTGCAGATCGGTTTCGGAGATCGATGGATCTGCTGATGGATCTGCGGTCTGGGCACTGTGGCGGATTAACTGCCCGACATGGCCCTCGCGATCGCAGAGGTGAACCAGGGCCATATTCAAGACATATTGCTCAAATCGGGGAAGTCCCAAGAGTGTGATCATGATGGCGGCAATGCCTCATAGGGTGTGCTGGTTGAAATAAACTGGTTAATTCAGGCTAAATCTAGGCTAAAGGTGTAGCGCTGCAATCAATTTAGACAGCGACCCGATCTAGACACGCCAGTCTCTAGATGAATCTGCTTCTAACAGCTTCTAACGGTTGCTAACGGCGATTTACGAACTGACCCCACTCATGATCCCACTCAGCAATTACTCTAACTTCCGGCAGGAGTTGATCTGGTAGAAGCTTGGGCAAGCGCTAATTCTCACATTATAGGCCATCTCCCCTGTTATCCCAAGAATGTTTCAGGTATTTTAAGGATTACGGCGGCTGGCAATGGAACTTCTCTAGGGAAATCGGAGTAGGGACGGCACTTTATTGCTGCAGTCTTGCTGCACTCAATTAGAGCCAGAAGCTAGCGTTCTCCGGTCATGACCATGCGAATTCCGCCTGCGGGTGCCAGGGTAAAGCCACGGCGCTGTAATTTGACTGGTTTAGACTCTGCTAAGCTGAGTTGATACCGGGCTAGCAGGGTTGACAATACCAGCTTCATTTCGAGTTGGGCAAGGGCGTAGCCCAGGCAGCGGCGGCTACCCCCTCCAAACGGGAAATATTCAGAGGCGGAATACTGGCGTTCAATAAAACGTTCTGGTTTGAATCTATGGGAATCTGGATAGAGCTGTTCGCAACGGTGGACTAGATAAATTGCGGGTATCAATATCGTTTCAGGAGCAAAAGCATATCCTGCAATTTGTACAGGTACTTTAGCAATGCGTGGAAAAATCACAGGGGTGACGGGATACATCCGTAGGGTTTCCTGACAAACTGCTGTTAGATAGGGCAGTTGAGTTGTTTCTAGGGAAGATGTCTGGCCTAGAAGATTGTCTAGCTCCTTGAGCAGGTTTTCGCGGACCTCTGGCTGATGATGAATTTGGTAGAGGGCCCAGGCCAGGGTAGTAGCTGTGGTTTCATGTCCAGCAAACAGGAGGGTGAGGAGTTCATCTCTTAATTCTTGATCCGACATGGGTTGCCCGGTTTCATCCCGAGCGGCCATCATTAGGCTGAGGACGTCGGTGCGGCCTTCGTTGTCACCCGTTCTTCTTTCTGCAATCTCGGCCTGGAGTAGGGCATGGATTTGGCGCTGGCGCTGTTTCATCTGACCCCAGGGCGTCCAACTGCCCCAATCTTGCTGGAGGAAACGCAGAAATAGCAGACTGGAGCGTAAAGGAGAATCGATCATATTGACCCAATCGATCAGGCAGGGTTTGAGCTGCTGGTAGCGTTCGCCTTGACTGAGGCCAAAGACAATCTGCAAAATCACCTCCAGGCTAATCTGCTGCATGGCGGTTCGGGCAATGAACGGCTGCCCAACCTGCCACTGGCTAGCCACCTGTTCTGTAATCAGGCAGATCTGTTTGGCGTAGGTCTGGAGCCGTTCTCCATGAAAGGGCGGCATTAATAATTTGCGTTCTCGGCGATGGCGCTCGCCGTCCATTAACGGCAGGGCGTTTTGCCCCAAGAGCGGTTCTGCAATCCAATTGCCGCGCCCCATCTCAAACTTGGAATCCTGGGTGAAGATTTCCTGAATAGCCTGGGGATTGCCAACGATGACGTAGGGGCCAAACCCACTCAATCGCAGGGTAAAGATATCGCCATACATTTGACTATAGTTATCTAGGCAGCTAACTGGATCGGCAATCCAGGTGATGAGCTGCCACCAGGGTGGGCTGGTGATGCAGTTTGGTAGCTGGCTTGAGCTACTGGCTGACGCAGCAGTTGGCATAGCGGTCGGCATGGCAGTTTTTTGTTCAACGATGGGCCTAAACCTAATCTACAGGAGAACTTTTGGGGAATGTCAGGGATACCAATCAAAGTATTTAGCTGTTCTGTGGCATCTCTGTAGCATTTCTGTGGTATTGGCAGCTCCAGTTTTTGCAGGGCCTAGCGGGAACCTAAAATTTGAAGTGTTTTAAAGTTTATGGCAGTCGTGCCTGAATTTGACAGAGAATTGTTGGGGTTGTGTGAGAGGCAGTGTCGCCTGAGAGGACTGTAAACTAAGCTATCACTGGCTTCTGCAGCAGAGGCTAGCACCAAGGTTTTAGAGACTATTCAGCCGAACCATCTTTTCGAGTTCTTAACTTTCTTTGTCTAGGGTAGGTTTGGCCAGGTTGCTTCTGAAGCTGGCACGGTCCAGCAAGCGTTTAGGGTGAACTAGGGGCTGTCATCAATTAGAGTTAGAACCCCCACGCTTGAACGAGTACAGCCCCTAGTTGGTTTGATTGAGGCGGGCGCGGCAAGCCTGGTAGTGCGAGCCTTTCATCATCAATTGATGACGCGCCCTAGGCAAGCCGCGAGATCATGCAGGCCACAAGACAATCTATACAAAACAATCCCTTACCCCCCATCTCCCCCATCCCCTCCCTACCACGGCAACACCTCACCATTGCTATGCCAGAAGGTGCCTGTGTTCTCTAGATTGAGCTGGTCAAGCCGCTCTAACAGACCATTGACCGAAACTTCGGGAGTAATGCCGTTAGGGGCAAAGT
>JBJTUI010000572.1:0-7980 GCA_046080625.1 Elainella sp.
CCAGACAAACCATGGTTCGCCTTGATGTACTTCAGCGCTTCCACATACCAGGACGGCGACAGGTCAAACGTCCGGTTGATCTCCGCCAACCCCGACACCAGGTAGTCATCCATCGGACCCGTACCACCCACAATCAGGCAGTACGTCACCATCCGCAGGTAGTACCCGATGTCCCGTACGCACTTCGCTTTCCCACGAGAATCTGCTGCAAAGTTCGCACCCTGCATCTGCGTCGTGTAGGGAAACTTCTGGTACACCGCGTTCGCCGCACCTTCGGCCAACGACTGTGCTTTTCCGCTCAGCGCTTTTGCTGCTTCCAGGCTGGCTGCCGCTTGGCGAAACCGCCCAAACGCTGTTTGCAGTTCAGTCGAGCTCAGGAACCGGCCCTGAGAGTCAGCAGCGGACACAGCTTCAGTTAAGGGAGTTTTCATGAGTCGTGTTATCTCTTCGTAGGTCTACAGTTGTTCGAGTTGTTCTTGTTCAAGCAGTTGGCCTAGCCCCCTGCTACTTAGGCAACAGCGCTGGCTGCCCGGTCGAAGTAGCCGCCCAGTTCGCTGATCAGGCTGCTGCAGTCGCCCTGGGTGATGTTGGTGCGGTCGTTGGCAATTGAGATGGCTGCTTCTTTCATCTTTTGCACGCCCACTGCTACCGATGCTCCAGGTACACCCAAAGCCAGGTAGGTTTCGCGCAGGCCGTTCAGGCAGCGGTCATCCAGTACCGAAGCATCTCCTGCAAACACGGCATAGGTGATGTAGCGCAGGATGATTTCCATGTCGCGCAGGCATGCGGCCATGCGGCGGTTGGTGTAGGCGTTGCCGCCGGGGGCGATCAGCTGGGGTTGCTCTTCGAACAGGCCGCGAGCCGCGTTTGCAACGATGGTGGAGGCGTTGCTGGTGATGCGGTTAACGATGTCCATCCGCTTGCTGCCATCGGCGACCATGGCGCTGAGGGCATCGAGTTGGGAGCCGCTGAGGTACTCACCGCGAGCATCGGCTTGAGAGACGACCTTGGCGAACGCATCTAACATAAACTCAATCTCCTAAGTGTTGTGATTGATCGGTAATGAGGGTGCTCCAGTTCTCCGAAGGGCATCAGACTGTAACGTTTTATTACGACAATCTGAGAGCTCTGGAGGAGAGGAGAGGAGCGAGGGAGAGATTTTGTTATCGATGGATATCGAGGACAAAGGGGGTGGAGAGGCTGGTATGAGCGGCGGCTGCCGAGCAACGGCCCTTGTTCTTACCGGCTTCCACTTATTTTTTATACTATGTAGTTGAATCATTGTTTGTTACATTTCATGTCGAAAAAGCTGGCAATCTGAGCAACAGTTTGAAACTCAAGCGAGTAACAGTGCGAGCAAATCTGCGGTTAGAACCTGCCTCAGTCCCTGCGCTCAGGGCTTCTGCGCAACCCATTGGGTGATCGGTGCCATCGCCTTCCAGCCCCAAAAGCTGCCCACCGGCTCAGCCCGCTGAACCACAATCCGGCTGAGGCAGCCGCCCCACTGCTGCAGCTGCTGAAACACCAGATGCTCGCTTTCCACCGTCACGGCATTGACCACGAGCCGACCGCCAGACCGCAGCGCCTGCCAGCAGCGGTCGAGTAAACCCAGTGTCGTCAAACCACCGCCGATAAAAATCGCGTCGGGCTGGGGCAGGTCCTGCAGGGCATCGGGAGCTTTCCCGGCCACGATTTGCAGCGTCGGCACCCCCAGGGCGGCAGCGTTGGCAGCGATGTACTGCAGGCGAGCCGGATGTTGCTCAATCGCAATCGCCCGACAGCGGGCATGGCTGCGCAGCCATTCAATCCCAATCGAGCCACAGCCAGCCCCCACGTCCCAAAGCAACGCACCGGGCAGGGGAGCCAGAGCCGCCAGCGTCACGGCCCGCACTTCTCGTTTAGTCAGCTGGCCGTCGTGCTGGTAGGCCGAATCGGGCAAGCCCGCCAGCCTGGAGAAAAATTGGGCCTCGGGGTCGGCAACGCAATCAATCGCCAGGGTATTCAGATCCGCCTCCACCTCCAGCCCAGTCGCCGCCTCACCCGTCACGATTCGCTCCTGGCTACCGCCCATCTGCTCCAGCACAGTCACTGCACTGCGGCCAAACCCGCGCGCCGTCAAAATTTCAGCCACCCGAGCTGGCGTCTGGCGGTTTTCGCTCAGCACCAGCAGCCGCGCCCCCGGATAGATCAGAGCCTGAATCAAATTCGGATCTCGACCGCAGAGGCTGAGGGTTTCCACCTCAGTTAAGGACCAGCCCAACCGGGCACAGGCCAGACTAAAGGCCGACAGGGACGGCAGAATCGTCAGCTCATCCAGCGGAATCTGGCGCAGCAGCGTCGTCCCAATCCCATACCACATCGGATCACCGCTAGCCAAAACACAAACCGCTCGCCCGCGCCACTGCAAAATCTGGTTCACCGAATCCTGAATCGGCGTACCCCAGAGCAACCGCTGCCGCTGGTCCGCTGTCGGTAACATCGCCAAATGTCGCCTGCCCCCCACCAGAACTTCCGCCTGCTCAAACAGCGCCCGCGCCACCGGACTCAACCCCGCCAGCCCCTCTTCCCCAATTCCCAAAACCACCAGCCACTTCATGCTCCCATCTCCCCATCTCTCATCTCCCCCTCCGCCCTACCTTAAGAAAGATTGGCCAATCGCAGGAACCCGATCCCGATATGCTACCCTTTGAAAGCCGAAGCTGGGAAACTCTGGTGAAATCCCAGGACTGTGCCGCAACTGTAGTGCGGGGAGAAGCCTAGGTGCTGGGCTCAGAGATGCTGAGCTCAAATACCAAACCCACCCGCAAGTCAGAACGCCAGCTTGGCTGCAAATCCTTGCAAATCCTACTGTATATCCCTGCGTTGCACGGGGAAGGAGTCACAATTTTGTCTGTTTTATCCCGGCAGGGCGATCCGCCCGATCCGCTGCAAGCCATTCCTGAGCGGCATTCCCAGAAGCCTCTCCCGGTTTTTCACCCAGCAGTTTCTCACCCAGCAGTTCCCTACCCAGCGATCTGTCCGGGTTTGTTTCGCCCTTCCTTGGCTCAGGATGGCTATCTGGTGCGAATTCGGGTGCCGGGCGGTCAGCTGTCTGCGGCCCAATGTCGGGTGTTGGCCAGCGTTTGTGAAGCGGTGGGTCATGCGACTGGGAATTCGGAAAGGAACGGATCGCAGAATCATCCTGCCGTAGGCCCGTATCTGGAAGTTACCAATCGGGCCAATCTACAGCTGCGCGGTTTACCAGGAGCCATGCCTCTGGAACTGCTGACCCAGCTTCAGACCGTGCAGTTAGCAGCCCACCCCAGCATCGACCACCTGCGCAACCTGATGGCCAGCCCCACGGCAGGCATCGACCCCGAGCAGCTCCTGGATACCCGCCCCCTGGTGGCGGCCCTCGACGCCCATCTGGCCCAACAGCTGAGCTGGAGTGGACTTTCGGCCAAATTCAGCGTCGGGTTTGACGGCGGCGAGCAGGTTTCAATCCAGCAGCAGCCCAACGATCTGCGGTTTACGGCGCTTCGAGACAGCCCCACGGGACTGCACCTGCACCTGCATCTGGCCGGGGTTGATCCGGCCTACGGCAATTTACTGCTGGGGACGGAGGCGCTGCAATCGGGGGCAAGCTCGACCGACCCCCACGCCTGGATCGAGCCGGTGATCGCTACCGTCACGGCAGTGGTACAGCTCTACCTGGAAGCCGTCGATCCCACCCTGGAACGCAAACCCCGGTTGAAGCAGGTTCTCACGACTTTGGCAGCCAACCTACCCCAGCGGCTTTGCCAGCTCGGCCTGCCGCTGCGGACGACCGCCCCCCTGCCCTCCCGGCCCTTCACCCACCGGCATCTGGGCGTCCAGGCCCAGCATCAGCCCCAGTTTGCCTATGTGGGTCTTGCCCTGCCCCTGGGTCAGATTACCGCCCGGCAGCTGCGGCAGTTGGCCGACCTGCTGGAGTCCTGGGGTCTGGGGCTGCGGCTCACCCCCTGGCGGACGCTGCTACTGAGTCAGGTGCCCAGGGCACAGGTAGCAGCCCTGCTGTTCAGGCTGGCCGCACTGGGGCTTGATCAAGCCCACAACCCAATCTGGAGCAACCTGGTGGCCTGCTCGGGCTCGACCGGCTGTGCCGCCTCCACCACCGACACCCAGGCCGATGCTCGGGTTCTGGCCGAAACCCTGGCGGGCCAGCTCTCAACCACCGACCTGCCGCTGCCAACCATTCACCTCAGCGGCTGCGCCAAGTCCTGCGCCCACCACGGCAGCAGCGATATTACCCTGGTAGGCACCCAGAACGCGGACGCAACCGGCTACCAGCTCTACCTGGGCGATTGGGCCAGCTCAGTCGCACCGGTTCCCCAGCCGTTTGGCCAGCTCGTGACGCCTCCTGACCAACTGCTGCGGCCTGCCGAACTGCCCCAGGTGCTGATCCGGCTGCTGGCACAGTACCGCTCTGGTCAGACAGCCCCAGCGGGTCACGCGCAAACAGGAGGTGCCTAGGTGTTGGACTACATTCGCGATGGCGATGAAATCTACCGCCGCTCTTTCAGCCTGATTCGGGCCGAAGCCCAGCTCGATCACCTGCCCACCGATCTGGCCCTAGTGGCTGTGCGGCTGATCCACACCTGCGGCATGACCGACATCGTGGCCGATCTGGCCGCCTCCCCAGACGCGGCGACCCAGGGGCGGCTAGCCCTCCAGGCGGGCTGCCCGATTCTCTGCGACGCCCAGATGGTGGCCGAAGGCATCACCCGCAAACGTCTGCCCGCCCATAACTCGGTGGTCTGCACCCTCAAATCGCCCGAAGTCGCGTCCCTGGCCCAAACGCTGGGCAACACTCGCTCGGCGGCGGCCCTGGAGCTCTGGCGTCCGCAATTGGCCGGATCAGTTGTGGCGATTGGCAACGCCCCGACGGCGCTGTTTCGCCTGCTGGAGCTGCTGGACGCAGGCTGGCCTAAACCGGCCCTGATTCTGGGATTTCCGGTCGGGTTTGTCGGGGCGGCTGAGTCGAAGGCGGAGCTGGCGGCAAACAGTCGAGGTGTACCGTTTATCACACTGCAAGGACGGCGCGGCGGCAGCGCCATGGCAGCAGCGGCAGTGAATGCGTTAGCAAAAGAGGAAGAACTATGAGTTATGCAACCGGATACGCAGTTCAGAATGAAGCTGGAACGGAGATAGCGGAAATCGGCACAACTCCCAGGACCGGACGGCTCTACGGCATTGGCGTTGGCCCCGGCGATCCGGAGCTGCTGACCGTGAAGGCGCTGCGGCTGCTGCAGGCCGCTCCGGTGGTGGCCTATCCGGTGTCGGACGGCGGCAAGAGTCTGTCTCGGTCGATTGTGGCGGGCTACCTGCGGCCCGACCAGATCGAGGTACCCCTCTGGTATCCCTTTAAACTGGAGCAGTCCTCCCAGCCCTACTATGACCAGGCCGCCGACCAGCTGGCCGAACATTTGCAGGCAGGCCAGGATGTGGTAGTGCTCTGCGAAGGCGACCCGTTCTTCTACGGTACGTTCATGTATCTGTTCAATCGGCTCAGCGGCCAGTTCAACACCGAAGTGGTGCCGGGCGTATCCAGCGTCATGGCCAATGCCGCCGTTTTGGGGACTCCCCTCACCTATCGCAACGATGTCTTTATGGTATTGCCCGGAACGTTGCCCGCCGAAATCCTGGCCGAGCGATTGGCCACTGCCGATGCGGCGATCATCCTGAAGCTGGGCCACAACTTCGCCAAGGTCTACGGCGTCTTGCAGCGTTTGGGCCTGCTGGAGCGAGCCCACTACATCGAGCGGGCCACCATGCCCAACCAGCGAATCGTGCCGATCCAGGAGGTCGATCCGGATACGGTGCCCTATTTCGCCCTGATCTCCGTCCCCAGCCAGTGGCAGCCCTCTGCCTGAATCTCGCCTAAGCCATGTCTCCGCCTCCCGGCTTTTCTCCCGCCCCGGCCATCCTTGTCCTGGGAACCCACAGTCTGGCAACGGCCCGCCAGATCCAGGCCGCCCTGCCCGGATCGCAGATCTACGGTCTGGCCAGCCGAATTGAGGCCAGCCAGGTTGAGGTCAGCTTCAGCGAGTTTGGCCCGACCCTGCGTCAGCTGTTTGCCAGCGCTGTGCCGATCATTGGCCTCTGCGCCACCGGCATCCTGATCCGCAGCCTCGCCCCCCTGATTTCCGACAAGCGGCAGGAGCCGCCGGTTCTGGCGGTCGCTGAGGACGGTAGCGCCGTGGTGCCGCTGCTGGGCGGACTGCAGGGCGTCAACCCCCTGGCCCGCCAGATTGGCGCAGCCCTCCAGATCGCCCCCGCAATCACCACCAGCGGCGATCTGCGGTTCCACACGGCCCTGCTGGCTCCCCCAACTGGCTACCGGCTGGCCAACCCGGATGACGCCAAAACCATCCTGGCCGACCTGCTGGCGGGCGCTGCGGTAAAGCTGACGGGCACCGCCCCTTGGCTGAGCCAGAGCCAGCTGCCTTTCTCAGACCGGGCTGAAATCAGCCTAGAGGTGACGGAACGGGCCGTGGATTTGTCGCGCCCACCCCAGGCCAAACCCGACCGCCTGGTTTACCATCCCCATACCCTGGCAATCGGCCTCGACAGTGCAAATCTGGCTAGTGCAAATCTGGCTAGTACAACTTTGGCAAGTTCGCCGCCCGACGCGGTGACGCTGGTGCTGCAGCAGCTGGCCCTGGCCGGTCTGGCTCCGGCAGCGGTGGCCGGGGTGTTTGGCCCGGTAGAAGCAGCTGGCGACCCGGTCATCCATGCGGTGGCCGAAGCACTCCAGGTGGCGGCCCGCTTTCTGCCGGTTGCTGAATCGCCGGATCGGGCGGCTGCTCTTGCCCTGGAGGCGGTCGGACCAGCGGGACGGCTGATCAGCGCTGCTCCGGGCTGGGCGATTGCGGTCGCCCCCCTGCCGCTGGAGGTGCAGACAATTGGGCGGCCCCAGGGCCGTCTGGCGATTGTCGGTACGGGACCCGGCTGGACCGACTGGATGACGCCCGAGGTCAAAGCCCTGCTGCAAACGGCGACCGACTGGGTCGGCTACACCACCTACCTCAACCTGGTCGAACCCCTGCGTCAGGGCCAGCAGCGTCACGATTCCGATAACCGGGTGGAGCTGGATCGGGCGAGATTAGCCCTCAACCTGGCCGCCCAGGGCCGCTCGGTTGCCCTGATTTCCTCTGGCGATCCGGGAATCTACGCCATGGCGACGGCGGTGTTTGAGGTGATGGCAACTCCAGAACCGGCGTGGCAGCAGGTCGCGATCCAGGTAGCTCCTGGGATTTCGGCCCTGCAAGCTGCTGCCGCCCGAATTGGCGCACCGATTGGCCACGACTTCTGTGCCGTTTCGCTCTCGGATATCCTGAAGCCCTGGTCCATAATCGCCGAGCGGATCAGCGCCGCCGCCCAGGCCGATTTTGTGATTGCCTTCTACAACCCCGTCTCCAGCCAGCGCACCTGGCAGCTCGACAAAGCCCGCGATCTGCTGCTGGCCCACCGCTCGCCCGAGACGCCTGTGGTGCTGGCCCGTAACGTCGGACGACTGGGCGAATCCCTGCGGCTGATCGCTCTGGCTGACCTGAGCGCCGACCAGGTGGATATGCGCACGCTGGTGCTGGTTGGCTCCAGCAAAACCCGCCGGATTGACCACGCCCAGGGTACCTGGGTCTATACGCCGCGCAGCTACGGCCCCTAACGCCGAATTGGGGAAAACGGGGCCGAAATCCGCTGAACGGGTTTTTTCTTCAAGACTAGGGACGCAATCGCCCCCTAGCCGATCAGCATTGCCTCAAACCAGTTGGCGACAGCAAAGTTCAGGACCTCACCCAGTCGAACCAGCGCCTGTTCCAATGAATAACCCAACCGCAGCAAGCTGCGGGGTATCTAAGAGAGCGGAAACAATCTTAGTTGCTTGACTCTAGCCTTCTCTTCCTCACTCCCCTGCTCCTGAATATATCGCCTCACTATCTCACTGTTCACGCCATCTCC
>JBJTUI010000573.1:0-6268 GCA_046080625.1 Elainella sp.
GCGGAATTGGGGATTGACCCGGATATATTCATTGCGGTTGCTGTTGGGCGGCAGCACCAGCAGCTTTTCCTCCAGCACCGACAGCAGCACGTTGTTGACTTCCGGGCGAGAGCGGTTGAATTCGTCGTAGATCAGCGTGAATCCTTCCCGACAGGCCAGGGTGAGGCGCGAATCAATCCAGTTGTGGCGCAACTCATCCTCGACTTTGACAACACTGTGGATGTAGTTATCCACCACTTTCTTGCGCGTGTAGCCAGTTTGGTTGCCGATCAGGTCACTGGTCTTGTAGTCATCGTCGCCGTAGAGCAGCATCATCGGACGAGCCAGCAGATCAGCTAAATGCATGGCCAGCGTGGTTTTGCCCGTTCCAGCCGGGCCGCGCAGATGCACCGAGAAGCCGGACTGGAGATAGCGGTAGGCACGGGTAACAATGCGCTCAATCGCAGGCGTGCTGACAAAGCGCCGGGGGCTGGCTCTTAAAACAGTAGTCACAGTTTCACGTCCTCTTGAATTAAGTACATGCGATCCCGCTGGGTAACAAACCCTTTGCGAATCAGGGCGCGCAGAGTATCAACGGTTTGGAAGCGGCTGATGCTGAGTGCGGCTTCAACGTCGGCCAGGCTCGCACCCTGGGTTTCGTAAAGATGGGTATAGACTGCTTCTTCCAGGGAAATCCCAGCTGCCTCGCTCGGCTCAGCTTTCTCTGATCCAGAGTCTGACCCAGTTGCCACTTCTACCGCAGCACTAGGCGACATCGGCGACATCACAATCGGTGTGGGTGCTGCGCCCTCTGGATTGGCAGCAGAGCTGGCGGCAGGTTGAGCAGGAGCTGGTTGAGGTTGAGCAGGCTTAGCGGGAGCCTGAGGAATGGATGCAGCTGCTTTTGGGGCCGCAGCGGGTGCGGCAGATTGAGGTGCGGCAGGTTGAGATGCAGCAGGTTGAGGTGCAGCAACCATCGGAGCGGATACTGGGACAGACTCTTCTGGCCTGGGGCTCAACTCCGCCGCGTCGCCCCAAACCGACTGGTGTAAATCGGCACAGAAGTTCCGCAGCTCAGCCCGAAACAGACCCAGTTCTTCAAACAGCTCGTCTACCTCAGCCCGACGGCGATCGCCATCTTCCCTGAGCATTTGGCGCAACTGCTGGGCCTGGGATTGTCGGACCACGCCAAACTCAACTAACTGAGTCTGGACATCGGCCTGGAGCGCCTCGACGTATTCAGCCAGATTTTGCATCAGCTGAATTTGATTTTGAACTCGCGTTTGTTGGTGTCCCTGCAATGTGGCCTGGACATCGGCCTGCATTTGCTGAATCTCGGTTTGCAACCCCTGCCGGAATGCAGCAACGTCAGACCCAAGCTGGGCGCGAAATTCGCTGAGATTTTGCTTGAGCTGCTGCGCCATCAGGGAGCGATCGGCAGTGCAGACAGAGAGAAACTCTTGGGTTTGCTGGCGCATCTGCTGTTGGAAGTCCTGCAGATTCTGACGCAGCTCAACGGCCTGAACCTGGCGGGTCTGATGCAGGTTGGCTAGGGTTTCCTGAACCTGCTGCTGACGCTGAATTACTTCCTGCTGGCGCTGCTGGCGCTGCTGTTGCCAAGTTGCTTTGAGGGAAACCACCGAGACTCTCCTGGTAAATCTAGAACTTAAAAATTTTGATTAGCAACCTTGAAAACGAGCCAAGAAAGTGCTGAGGATTGAACACAACCGGAAGAACCTTGCCAATCCTCAGCACCACAAATCCTAGGCAGCAGGAACAGCTGCTTGGGCGGTCAGACCCACAGCTTCGGCATACTTCAGGTAGGTTTCAACCGAGGCAATCACAACCCGTGCTTCGACAGACAGCAGCTCGATACCAACCAAAGAAACACGGACCCAAGCATCGACAACGATGCCTTTGTCGAGGATGCGGTCAACAACTTCGGCCAAGCTAGAGGAGGAGTTAACTTTTTCAACAGCCATGTCAAATCACCTAAATTGCGTTAAGGAAGGAATACTGAATCCAAACACCGAGTTAAACGGTTCAAGCGTTTTCAGCAGCGTAAATACTTTCTAATCTGTACAGGACAGCGTAATTGCTGAAATCTTTAAAGTTGAAGAATCAACACCTACGAGAAAGTACGGTCTTAGTCAAAAAATACTTGAGTTTGGGCCAGTGTTGTTCCGAAGTCAATCGTCGAAAATCCTTATAAGAAAAGGGATTTACACGGTTTTAACATTTGGAACTAGGTTCAGTTTGCCCGACTAATTGAGTCATCTAACACCTATTTTCAGATACGTATTTCAGTATTTCGTTGCGCCCTAGAGATTGCAGCCAAATCGGCCAGGTGAGGCAAAGACAAAGCATGGTATAGTATGGGGGTGAAATTACAGCAATCAGTTGGGTCGGTGTTCTACTCTACGATTTGTGAGCAGGTCTCTTTTACCAAATAGGTTGACCTACCTGGGTTAGATTGAGTAACACTCGGCAGCTGTAAAAGATTTAGCTAAGTAGATCGACAGAGTTATCCGTGGAATAGCGGGGTTTGGGGCGACACCCTGCACCTCTAACTAAATCCTCGGTTTGATTAAGGCGATCTACTCAGCAGTTGGAAATACTCAAATTGGAAATGAAGGCGATGACCTGAATGGTCAATGCGTGTTTCCCAGTTTATTCAGCTTTAAAAATTCAAGTCGCTCAACCAATCAAACCCCAAAAGCTTTGAGGGGGCAATTCCCACTATTTTGCCGATGATCAGGCTGCTCTACTTGGTGTCATGATGTTGAGCGAATGAATTCCCTAATCTGCCTAGTCAGGTTCTGTCAAGCTAAGAGCAACTGCGTTCCTGCCTGATGACAATCTGCACGTCGTCCCTGTTGTGAATTCTGCTGAGCAACTATGGAATTTGTCATGCAGCGAAACAACAGCCAACTCTCTACTCGTCAGCTAGCCAACCGCTCCCAGGCTCAGGACTCTACGCAAATCGCGATGCAGATCAAGCGTGAGATGTCCAAGATTCTGTTTACGATTCGCGGCATGGCCATTCTATTTGTTGTGATTGGCCACGTAATTGGCGAATCGACCTCTGGAATTCGTCAGCTCTACCCTGATTCAGCCGGACTAGCCCAGATCTACGACTTCATCTACACGTTTCACATGCCGATATTCTTTATTGCATCAGGGTTGTCCTTCGCCCTATTTAGCTACGGACGCAGCAGCAGCTTAGGCGGTTTTCTGGTGAGTCGATTCAAGCGTTTACTGGTTCCGCTGCTCTGCTGGGCACCTGCTTATTTTATTCTGCGCTGTGTAACTGGGCAGGCAGAATTTACAGTTAGCGCGCTGCTCAAAGCCATTTTTATTCCCGATTTTATTTTCTGGTTCTTTCACGCCCTGTTTCTGATTTCGGTGATCTCCTACGTCATACTGAGGTATGGATCTACAGCAATCTATTTCATTGCATCAATTCTGCTGCTGCTAATCTCATTCCTGCTTGACGGCATGATTTCAGCGATATTTTATTTCAACTTCTTTCATGCTGTCGGGTTCCTGCTGGGCTGGGAGCTACAGCAGGCAGATCATCTACCTTTTTCAAGCTTGAAGCAGCCAGCTTTAATGGCAGTAATCGGGGTAACAGGAGTGACAATGCTGGCCGTGTTTTGGGGGTTAGAAGAGAAATTCTACTCGGTTGCCAAATTGCTGAATGGTTTGATCGGATTTGGCCTGCTTTACTGGGTGGCGCTATTTGGCAATCTCAATCGCCTGTCGGTTCAACACAGCAAAATCATGAACTGGTTTGGGCATCTAGGTAGAATCAGCATGAGTATCTACTTGCTGCACGTCCTGTTTGGCTCAGTTGCCCGGATGGTTTTGGTCAAACTGGGTGTGATGGCCCCGATTCTACAGCTGACCTTAGGAGTTGTGATTGCCCTCCTAGGACCAGTTGCACTAGATACCCTATTGCGTCCGCGCCTGAAGCTATTTCTCTATTCGATCGGAGAAGCCAAAGCCTGAGCCTAAATTTCTCGCTCGGAGCGCTGATCGGCCAAGAGCTGGTAGGCCACCGCGAAGTCAGCCATACGAATCTGAATGCTTTCGGAATTGGCCTGGGCGAGATTGGCTGGGGCGAAATTCGCTTGAACAGAGTTAGCCTGGGCGCGGTGCTGGCGGATTGCTTCCAGGGCAGCCTGGTTACTGAGCAGAGCCAGATCAGCCCCATTCCAGCCCTCGGTCTGGGCCGCCCAAACAGCGAGATCAACCGCTTCTAGAGGCCGGTCGCTGTTGTGTACCTGCAAAATCGCCAAGCGGCTGTTCAGATCAGGTAAATCGATTTTGAGCTGGAGGTCGAGCCGTCCGGCCCGCAGCAGGGCTGGGTCAAGGGCATCGGGGCGGTTGGTAGCACCGATCAGCAGCACATTGGGGCAACCCTGTAAGCCGTCGAGTTCGGTGAGCAGCTGACCAACCACCCGGTCGCTGACGCCCGCATCGCTCTGGAACCGTCCACGAGCCGGAGCCAGCGTGTCAATTTCGTCGATGAACACCACACAGGGCGCAGCCTGACGGGCTTTGCCAAACAGCTCCCGCACGGCCTGCTCGGCGGCCCCGACCCAGCGGCTCAGCAGTTCTGGGCCATTCACGGCAATAAAATTGGCCCTGGCCTGGGAAGCGACCGCCTTGGCCAGTAGGGTTTTGCCGGTACCGGGCGGCCCCCAAAGCAGAATGCCACGCGGCGCTTTCGCACCAGTTTGCCGATAAAGCTCGGGGTAGAGCAGAGCCCCTTCAACGGATTCTTGCAGCGTCTGCTTCACCGACTCCAGACCACCGATTTCGGCCCAGTTGACCTGGGGGGACTCGACCTCAACCGAGCGTAGCACCGAGGGCTTGACCTCCTTGATTGCCTGCAAAAAGTCGATTTGGGTCAGGGTAAGTTCGTCGGGAATGGCGGTTTGCAGGGTCGGTACCTGGCGACGCAAAGCCAGGTAGGCCGCTTTCTGGCAGAGGGCTTTCAGGTCAGCTCCCACCAGCCCCACGGACAGGTCGGCCACCACAGCCAGATCCACCGTGGCGTCTAGCGGCATGGAGCGGGTCTGGATTTGGAGGATTTCCAGACGGCCATCCCGGTCGGGCACGCGGAATTGAACTTCCCGGTCAAGCCGTCCGGGACGTCGCAGGGCCGGGTCGAGGTGGTCGGGGCGGTTTGTGGCCGCCAACACAATCACGCCTGGAGTTTTGGCAAATCCATCCATCAGGCTGAGCAGTTGGGCCACCAATCGCTTCTCGACTTCTCCCTCCACCTTGGATCGGTCGGGGGCCAAACTGTCGATCTCATCGATAAAAATCAGGCAAGGGGCAGATTTAGCCGCCTTTTCAAAAATGCCGCGCAGGCGGGCCTCGGCCTCGCCGTAGTATTTGCCCATCACTTCTGGCCCAACGATGGCAATGTAGTTAACCCCCAGTTCTTCGGCCAGGGCTCGTGCAGTCAGGGTCTTGCCCGTACCCGGCGGCCCCACCAGCAGTACGCCCTTGGGTGGCTCCAGTCCCAAACGGGTCAAAACATCCGGGCGCTTCAGCGGAATTTCGATCAGCTCGCGCAGCTCCTGGATGATATTGGCCATGCCGCCCAGCTCCTGGAGAGAAATTGGCGCTGGATCATCTGAGCCCGAGTCTGGCGGCGTCGGGGGTGGCGAGACTACTTCAGGCCCGGAATTGGGCTGAACTCGGTTCACACCGGGACGAGGCATGCTGCCAGAGCGCGGAATGCTGCTGAGGGGCCGACTGTTGATCTGGACATCGGTTTTTAGCTCCCCTTTTTCCAGCTTCTCTTCCAGCGTTTTGGCCAGCTCTAGCAGTTGCTCAAATCCCCGAAATAGCTCGCTCATGGTGCCTGTGGGTGAATGCCTACAAATGAGTACGATTAGTCTCTGCCTAGTTATCCCAGCTTGGAACCAGATCGCGCAGCCCAAGTTGGTAGAGATGGGGCTTGAGCAGCCTGTTTGCAGCAGTTTTGGGGAGCGGGCTGGAGGGAAAACAGGGCAGGCGTTCGGGAAACCGTACTTCCGACAAAAGAAAGGTGGGTTGCAGTTGGGTCGCTTGTCCGGTAAATTAGCACTCAGGAGTTGAGAGTGCTAATCTCGATTGCTCTTACACAGCGGGCAGATGGGCAACCCAAATTCTAGGCGAAGCTGGGCGTCTGTCGATGTGTTTTCTAGAGCTACTTCTAGAACCGTCTTTCGAAACAGTGGGCCAAGGGCCGCACCTATTCACGCGGGTTCTGGACGCTGTTCCGAGTGCA
>JBJTUI010000574.1:0-15203 GCA_046080625.1 Elainella sp.
ACTGGGTACGCCCCCATCATGGATTGAAAAAAAATACGACTCCGGCAATGGCAATGGAATACTGTGATCGCCCGATCTCAATGCTTGAATTGCTCACAACGCGAGGCTTTGCCTCCCTCATCCGTTAGGAGACCAGTGCCCTGACTTGAATCAGGCAGTCGGGAAAGGCCAGGGGAGCAATCCTGTCCTGTTCGGTCAGAACCTGCTCGCTGCTATAGCCACTGGCGGCGGGACGGATTGTCTACTTCGGAAACTCCTGCATCAGCGCCCGCACCTGTTCCGCGTGGTAGGAACTGCGGGTGAGGGGGGAAGACACCACCTGCAAAAAGCCCATCGATTCGCCCAGCTGCCGCCAGGACTCAAACTGAGCTGGCGTGATGAAGGTCTGGACATCCAGGTGTTTGGCGCTGGGCTGGAGATATTGACCAATCGTCAGAATATCGCAGTCGGCCTGACGCAGATCGTGCATGGTCTGCTCAACTTCGTCGCTGGTTTCGCCTAGCCCCACCATGATGCCCGACTTGGTGTAGACCTGGGGGGCCAGCTGGCGAGATTGGCGCAGCAGCTCAAGCGAACGTTCGTAGCTGCCCTGGGGCCGAACTCGGCGGTAGAGACGGGGCACCGTTTCTGTGTTGTGGTTTAACACTTCCGGACGAGCTGACAGAATCACCTGTAGCGCCTGCCAGTTGCCGCAGAGGTCGGGAATCAGCACTTCGATGGTGGTCTGGGGCGAGGCAGCGCGCACAGCCTCAATGCAGGCGACAAACTGGGCTGCTCCGCCGTCGGGCAAGTCGTCCCGGTTGACGGAGGTGATCACCACATGGTTTAGATTCATCCGGCGCACGGCTTCGGCCAGCCGGGTGGGTTCGGTGGGGTCGAGCGCCTTGGGCTTTTTCTCGAAGTCGATGTCGCAGTAGGGGCAGGCGCGGGTGCAGGCTGGCCCCATGATCAAAAAGGTGGCGGTTCCGGCGTTGAAGCATTCGCCAATATTGGGGCAGGAGGCTTCTTCACAGACGGTGTTCAGGCCCAGATCGCGCAGGATTCCTTTGACGTTGCCGACTCGCTCCCACTGGGGAGCCTTGACCCGGAGCCATTCTGGTTTGGTGGAGCGCTGGGGGGGATTTACTGTCACAATTGCCTCGACTGCGTAGAAAGGGAACGAAGGTTCGTTACTTTACTTTAAACTCTATTCCACTTTAAGCTTTATACCGGTCTAGCTCAAGAGCGGCCTGCGCCCAAGCGAAACGGGTTGAAGTCGGTTTCGCGGTCATAGAAATCTTCCTGCTCCTGCTGCTTCAGCCAGCCCGTCACCCAGTAGGTGACTGGTGTAAACAAAATTTCTACACTGCATTTGAACACGTAGTTGGACCAGATCAGCGTCCAGAGCAGGCTGCTCGAAAACCCTGGCACTCCGGCAAAAGCAATCAGCACAAACAGGGTCGTGTCTACCGCCTGACCAATCAGGGTGGAGCTAATCGTCCGCAGCCAGAGATGGCGGCCCTGGGTCTGCACCTTCAGTTTGGCCAGGGTCAGCGAGTTGGAAAACTCTCCGGCAAAGTAGGCGATCAGGCTGGCTGTGACAATCCGCGGCGTCAGGCCCAAAATCTTGTCATAGGCATCCTGGTTGGGCCAGTCGGCTGCGGCGGGCAGGGCTCCGACCACGATGAAGGTGAGCGACATGATCAGGGCGGCAATGAACCCCAGCCAAATCACCCGCCGCGACCGGGCATAGCCATAGACCTCGGTCAGAATGTCGCCAAAAATGTAGCTGAGCGGAAACAGAATCGTGCCGCCGTCGAAGGTGAAGGGGCCAAAAGCCACGATTTTCGTTGAGGCCACATTCGAAATCAGCAGCACCGTTACAAACAGGGCCGTGATCGTATCAAGATGCTTAAAAGATTTGGGCGGAAGAGGGTTCACAAGACTGGCCTACCGTTAATTTGCCCTATCTATTGTATAGGGTGTATAAAGGCTAATTCATTGTCACCAGATCTCCCCGCACCCAGCCCACCGCACCCGACGAAAACCGCACCTGATACCAGACAAAGCCGTCGTCCCCTTGGGCGCTGCCCGACACCTGAATCGGGTCGCCTGCATTGGCCCGATACCGCACTCGGGCGTTCATGCTGGCTCCTTCCCGGATGTTGATCGTCGCTCCGGGGTCTTGGGCCGTTAGGGTCGAAGGGTGTCCCTGGTGAGATGGGCCATAGGGCTGACCATTGGGCCGACCGTAGGGCTGCTGGCCATAGGGGGCTTGACCATAGGGAGCCTGATTGGCGTAGGGGGGCTGGTCGTAGGGAGCTTGGCCGTAGGGGGGCTGGCCGTAGGGAGCTTGGCCATAGGGAGCTTGGCCATAGGGAGCTTGGTCGTAGGGAGCTTGGCTATAGGGAGCCTGATTAGCGTAGGGCGGATCGGCAGACCCAGCAGAATTGTCGGGCGCAGCAGAATTGTCGGCTGGGGCGGCACCGGGATCAACCGGACCAGCATCGGCGGAGTCATAGGCTGGCGTTTGAGGGCGACTGGCCGGAGCCTGGGTTGCAATCAGATCTCCCCGCACCCAGCCCTGGCTGCCCGAATCTAGCTGCACTTCATACCAGACAAAGCCGTCGTCTCCCTGGGCGCTGTTTGCAATACGCACGGGGTCGCCCGCGTAGCCAGTAGTCTGTACGTCTGCCGAGGTGCTGGCCCGACTGCGGATGTTGATTGGGCTGCCAGCTTCACTGGCGTTCAGATAGGCCGATTGGCCGACCTGCATGGCTGGCGTTGGTCCCGGAGCGGGTGTACTAGGGGCGGCGCTGGCTGAACTGCTGGGAGCGGCACTGGCTGAACCGCTTGACCCGGTACTGGGGCTGGGCGAAGTCGCCTGTTCCACCACGCCGCCAATGGCTTTGGCCAGGGTCAGGGCTCGCGCATAGCTGGTAAAGCTGGCCGCCTGCACCGTGGGATTGCCGCTCTTGCCTCGGGTGGCGCTGACCGCATCGCCGCAGTAGCGAGTGCGAATATCATCCAGGCTGGCCCCGTCGATGTAGACCGAATACCAGGTTTCGCTGGGTTCAGAGGCATGGTCGCCGCAGGAGGTCATGGGAAAATTGAACGGGCTGGCCGCAGCGCTGGCAGAAGGGCTAGGCTGTTGGCTGTAGGTGGAGCTGGCATCTCCGCTGGGCGCTGGCGGTGGTTCTGACTCGTAGGCAGGCGGCGAGGCCATGCAGGCGGTCAGCAGCCCCAGCAGCAGTTTGGGCAATAGCACTTGAAGGGGACGCCAACGCCCCATATTCCAGGGCGGGCTTGACTGTTGGGATAGCTTGCGAGCAGGGCTGCGGGGCGAGTTTTGAGGTTTCATGGAATCGACCTCTACCAGAAGCGAGGAATACAGGTGTCAAGTCGGGCAAGTCGGGCGCTACTCTAGATAAAGCGGTGCAGGATTTTTCCTAGAGCATATCTGGTGGTTACTAGCCAGTCTAACAACTTCTCAAGTTCAACCGTATTATTGTAGCGGTAGAAAAATGAAAAAGCTGCTAATTACTGGCCTCAGTAGTTTTTTGGGCTGGCATCTGGCTGAAATGGCCCAAACGCAGGGCAATTCGCCTGTTCAGCCTGCTCCTGATCCGCTGGAAGCAACCGCCTCGGCCAATCCCGGTTGGCAGGTCTACGGCACCTACCATAGCCGTCCGGTGCAGCTAGCAGGCGTGACGGCGTTTCCGCTCGACCTAACCGACTTTGCTTCCCTGAAGCTGATCATTCAAAGCCTCAGGCCCGATGCCGTGCTGCATGTCGCGGCCCTGTCGAGTCCGAATGCCTGCCAGTCCCAGCCCGAGCTGTCCCACCAGATCAACGTGATTGCCTCCTGCAACTTGGCTGGCCTCTGTGCCGATGCCCAGATTCCCTGCCTGTTCACCTCCTCGGAGCAGGTGTTTGATGGCCGTCAGCCGCCCTACCGCGAAACTGACCCGGTCTGCCCGATCAATACCTATGGCGAACATAAGGCAGCAGCAGAAGCGGGAATGCAGGCCCGCTGGCCCCAGGTCGCGATCTGCCGTCTGCCCCTGCTGTTTGGGGTTGCACCCGCCGATAGCTTTATCCAGCCTTGGATTCGCAGCCTGCGGGCAGGTAAACCGTTGGATCTGTTTACCGATGAAATTCGCAATCCGGCCTGGGCCAAAGATGTGGCGGTAGGCATGTTTCTGGCTCTGGCTCAAGTGCAAGGCATCATCCATCTGGGCGGTCCTGAGCGGATTTCGCGCTACGAGCTGGGCCGACTATTGGCCGAGGTGCTGCAAATCTCCGATCCCCTTCTCAACCCCCGGCGGCAGTCTGAAGTCACTATGGCTGCTCCCCGACCGCCCGACGTGACGCTAGACAGCTCGCTGGCCTTCAGTTTGGGCTACTGTCCCCACGGGCTGCGACAGGCGCTGACCCTGCTCAAACCCCAGCTCTAGACCTGACTCAGGATAGGGCCGCAGAATGGGAGCCACAGAATGAGAGCCACAGAATGAGAGCCGCAAAATTAGAACTGTTTAGTTTCGCCCTGGGGCTGGCCCTCTAGGCTCTTGCTGGTCAGACAAGTCCTCTGGCGTGACGGGTGCAGAATGGGCCGCAGGCGCTGTCTGGTGAATTGTTTGGGGCTCAGGTTGGCTCTGGTTCCCACCTTCCTGGCTCTCACCGCCAGCCTCCGGTGCGGCTGGAAACAACAAATCTGTAGCGGACAGGTCTTCTTGAAAACAAGCGGCAAGCTGCTCAAGGGACTTGTTAAACGCTTCAGCAGCAGCTCGGCGTTGCTCTCGCTGATGGTGGTCCATAGGGAAGGAGTGGCTATCCCACAAACATCAAGGTCTAGAATTCCCAGGATGGCGAGTTTTTGCCCATGGGCAGGAACAGGCCGAGCAGCCAGGATGTCCGATCCTGAAGAGAGACGGCAGTGGGGGGTATCTGCCCAAGAATCTGGGCGGCCTCTGCCCTTGTCTAATTGCCCCCTCAGCGTTGAAAATTAAACAAAGCCTGGGCATCTGTTCTAAAAGTCTCGAGGTTTTGGCCGCCCAAGTGGCAAACCTGCGGCGAATTTTTAGAGTCACAGGTAAAACTCCGAGGTGAAGCCGGTTTCAGAAGATTTAAGCAACCCTCAAACAAATCGGCCACAAGTTTAAACTAGAGCTTTGAACTCGATCAAGGGTGCAGTAGGTTCAACGCTGGCTCACCTCAGATCAGATTCCTGAATTTAGGATTGCTTAAACCGCTGTTGATTGTCTAACCATTACCCCAATTTATTATCCCAGAGGGAAAGAAGTGAGTCACGGACTGGATTACGATTTGGTGATTATCGGCGCAGGCGTCGGTGGACATGGCGCGGCGCTCCATGCAGTCAGCTGTGGCCTCAAAACGGCCATCATCGAAACTGCTGAAATGGGTGGTACCTGTGTGAATCGCGGCTGTATTCCCTCAAAGGCTCTGCTCGCCGCTTCAGGCCGGGTGCGAGAACTGCGCAATGCCCATCACCTGAAGGCCCTGGGTATCCAGGTCGAGAATGTGCTGTTTGAGCGGCAGGGCATCGCCGACCACGCCAGCAATCTGGTGCTGAAGATCCGCGACGACCTGACCAATAGCCTGAAGCGTCTGGGCGTTGACACGATTCAGGGCCGGGGCCGGGTGGCTGGCCCCCAGAAGGTCAGCGTTACCACGCCTAGCGGTGAGGAAAAGATTGTCACCGGCCAAGACATTATAATTTCGGCGGGCTCGGTGCCGTTTGTGCCGCCGGGCGTTGAGCTGGACGGCAAAACCGTTTTCACCAGCGACGACGGCATCAAGCTCGACTGGCTGCCCTCCTGGATCGCGATTGTCGGCAGCGGCTACATCGGCCTGGAGTTTGCCGATATCTACACGGCCCTGGGCAGCGAAGTCACGATCATTGAAGCGCTGGATCAGCTGATGCCCGGCTTTGACCCCGACATCGCCAAGCTGGCCCAGCGGGTGCTGATTGCCCCCCGCAACATCGAAACCAAGGCGGGTGTGTTGGCCAAAACCGTCAGGCCCGGTTCGCCTGTGGTGATCGAGCTGGCCGATGCCAAAACCAAAGAGGTGATCGAGGTGCTAGAGGTCGATGCCTGCCTAATTGCCACCGGACGAATTCCGGCCACCCAGGATCTGGGCTTGGAAACCGTTGGCGTAGAGCTGGATCGGCGCGGCTTTATCCCCGTCAACGACGAAATGGCGGTGCTGCTGGAGGGCCAGCCGGTTCCCCACCTCTGGGCGATTGGCGATGCTACCGGCAAAATGATGCTGGCCCATGCGGCCTCGGCTCAAGGCGTGGCGGCAGTGGAAAACATCTGTGGCCGCACTCGTCAGGTAGACTACCGCAGTATCCCGGCAGCAGCCTTTACCCACCCGGAGGTCAGCTTTGTCGGCCTGACGGAACCGGCAGCCCAGGAGCTAGCCAAGGCCGAAGGCTTCCAGATCCAGACGGTGCGCTCCTACTTTAAGGGCAACTCCAAAGCGATTGCCGAGGGCGAGACCGACGGCGTCGCCAAGGTAATCTTCCGGCAGGACACGGGCGAAGTGCTGGGGGTGCATATCCTCGGCCTGCATGCCTCTGACCTGATCCAGGAGGCCGCCAACGCCATTGCCCAGCGCCGCTCGGTGCAGGATCTGGCCTTCCTGGTTCACACCCACCCCACCCTCTCGGAAGTGCTGGACGAGGCCTATAAGCGAGCCGTCTCCGCCCACTAGCGTGGGTAGCTAAAAGCCCAGCCCTGTCGAAAATTCCCTGCCTCTGGCGCAATCTGCGTTTGGGCCAGGGATGTCCCCCGTTCCTCTCGCTTTTCTGTCCTCTCTCCCCCGTCTGCCATGCAAATTCGTCGCCGCCGTCCGAATCCCGTTGTGGCCATTGAAACCGTGCGCTACCAAACCAAAGTGCCTGATGCGGAGCCACGCCACATCCTGGAAGAAATTGTCTGGCATAAGGAAGTCGAGATCGAACGCCGCCGCGAAAAAACGCCGCTCCTGGAGCTGCAAAAACAGCTGCGGGATCTGCCGGGTAGCCCGCTCGACTTTGTCGCAGCCCTGCGGCAGGCTTCGACCTGCCCGGCCCTGATTGCCGAGGTCAAAAAAGCCTCGCCCAGCAAAGGCGTGATCTGCGAGAACTTCGATCCGGTGCGGATCGCCGAGTCCTATGTGGCTGGCGGTGCCGCCTGTCTGTCGGTGCTGACGGACGAAAAATTCTTCCAGGGCAGTTTTGAATACCTCAGCCAGATTCGCAGCGCGGTGTCGGTGCCGCTACTCTGCAAGGACTTTGTGATCTACCCTTACCAGATCTATCTGGCCCGCCTGCACGGGGCCGATGCGGTGCTGCTGATCGCCGCCATCCTCAGCGACAAGGATCTGCGCTATTTCCTCAAAATCGCGGCAGCGGTTGGCATGGCTGCCCTGGTGGAGGTGCATACCCCGGAAGAACTCGACCGGGTGCTGAGCCTGCCAGACGTGAAGCTGATTGGGATCAACAACCGCAACCTGGAGACTTTTACGGTAGACCTCAACACCACTGCTCAGCTGCTGGAGGCGCGGCGCGAAGCGATTCAGACGCGAGAAATTCTGGTGGTGAGCGAGTCGGGACTGCACCAGGCTGCTGATTTGGCTGCCGTCCAGCAGGCCGGAGCCGCAGCCGTGCTGATCGGCGAATCGCTGGTCAAACAGCCCGACCCGACTGCCGCGATTGCCCAACTGTTCTATCCTGCTGCCGCTTCGGGTTGAGGCACTGGACTCCCTGCTTCAGGGCTTGCGGCTATCTGATTGGTCCTATCTGGCCAAGCTCCGGCAAGCTCCAGCTGGTTTTGTAACAGCTTTGCCTTGGGTACTGGTCTGATTCGTGCTTAGATTGATCTACATTCTCCTGGCTTTAAAGTCTGTATGGACCCAATTCCTCTGCCGTCTCACATCCACTACGAACTGCTGCTACAGCTGCTAGAACGGCAGACAATGCATGCAATTGGCCGCAAGTCGCCCCAGCAGGAACAGCTCCACGAGCTGATTGCCACGCTGCGCAAGGCCTTTACCCAACAGAAACACCTGGAGGAGAGCTGCGAGCGCGCCAGTTTGCCGATCGACTACCGCTGGTCGCTCAACCAGATCTCCGGCTCCCGCAAGGGTGCAGAGCCAGACCTGCCCAACCCCGCCATTGCTACTCCGATTGTGATGCCGCCGGTAGACAGACAGGCCGTAGACTTGCAGCGGGTGGAGGAACCGCCCGTAGCATCGGGGCTGGAGGAGCCGCCTGTGGATACCCAGCCCGTGGAAGTGCCGCTGCCAGATTGATTCCGTCACCAGACTGGCCCTGCCATCGAACTGACCCTGTTATCAAAATTCACAATAAACCCGCTCTGGGCCTGCTGTGACTCGGGCTCATGCTATAGACTGGACTGAGCTTTTTGGGGAGTTTACGATTGTCCTCCTTGGATTCGGCCCACCGCCTACCCGCTAACCCAAACCCAACTCATCCAGCTTCCTCCCTGTACGCCATGCCAAGCTCAACGCCAAAGCAGGTCGCTCCAGAAGCAGAAGCACCAGACTGTGCCGCATCCTCTGCTCCTAAAAGTCCTTTCCAGCCAGACGCGGGAGCAGTATCCCAAAGCCCGCCCAATCCAGCTGCGCCAGACTCGGCAAATGCTGCGATAGACCATTCGACCGATAGCTTACCGGAACAGGCAAACCAGGCCAAACAGGCCGAGACCCCTGCCCCTGAAGCCCCTAACCCAGCGCGTCGAATTCAGCAGCTAGAGCAGGCGCTAGATCAGGCTCTCAGCTACATTGAGGAACTGCGGCTCCAGGTCCAGAATCAGCACCTGCTGGAAATCCAGCTGGCCGATACGGAAGACTACGCCTCGGTGCAGCAGCAGGCAATTCTGCGGCTTAAAGGCCAGTTGGCCGAACAACAGCAGGCCCTGGAAGCCCAGATTCTTGAAACCCAGCAGCGCGATCAGGCGATCCAGGAGCTTCTGGCTACAATTGAGTCCATGGCCCAGGCCCAACAGCGCGAAGTCGAACGGTTGCGCTCGCGATTGGTCCAAGACCAGCGCGATGTTCAAAGCCACCGCAGCCGATTGGGAAAACATCTTCAGGACCTCCAGTCTGGCCTGGAATCGCGGCAGCGGCGGATCGCCGAACTGGAAGCGGAAACCGTGGCCGCAAGGCTATTGAGCGCCCGCCTGCAAAACCAGCTGGAAGGCGCACAGCAGCAGATTAGAGAACTTTCAGCCCGTCTCTCCTCCTACCACACCCATTTAGCCCAGATCGAAACCCGGCTTGAGCAGGCCCAGAACGAGTCGGGCCACAGGTTAAATCAACCTGGCTTCGCCCGAAGTGAACTGCTGCACGGCGAACTGCTGCATGGCGAACTGCTGCACCACAGCCATCCAACAGAACCTATTCCTGCCTTCGCCCCAACCGCAAGTGCCCAACGCTGGCAGCAGCAAGAGATGGGTGCAGAGCGAGACTGGCTGCAAACTCGCGTGTCTGATTTGGAACAGCAGGTTGCCGAACTGCAAGAGCAGGTGCTGCGGCAGGCCCAGCAAAAAACCGAAGATGAAACGGCAGTGCAGTACTGGAAGGACCGCTACTGGGTGGGTCAGGCCCAGTTGGGTCATCTCAAGGATTTGGCCCAGCAGGTTGCAACCGCCGATCTGCCTCCAGCGCTGCAAGAGGTGCTGCTGGCGATCCAGCTGCTTCCCAGCGACGACCCGTTTGAGCAGACCGATTTCACCAGTTCTCAGCCTGGGGCAGAGCCCTCTAACTTGCTCGACCCGTCGCCCCCCCGGTTAACCACTGTCGAGCTGCCGGAGTTTTTGGTGCGTCGCCGTCCGGCCCCCGAATCCTGTGCTGCTAAAACCAGCTAGGCCCACAGCCGATTCCCCCAGGGATCGGTGTATGATTTTTGTTTGGGCACACATCTCTGGCGATCGATGCTGAGCCAGCGACAAATCGGGGTTGGCAGACCGCAGTTATGAGGTAGCAGGGTTGCTTTGGGCGGATCGCTGGTTTGGGCAACCGCAGGATTTGCCTGGACGAATTGAGGCAGGAAGTGATGGGATCAAGGCTCCAGGCTTCGCCTCAACCACCTGGAAATCACTGGGCTCAAACCAATCGCAAAGGTTCTAAAGCCGTATGGTCAAGTTCCATCCTCTCACCGGGTATTACAAGGGCTAAAACTTGCAGATCGAGCCAGCTAAAACGCCAGAGATCGGCCAGCCCAGAGAATTTTTACTTTTGTAGCAAGCAGGACAAACTGATGGACGACAAATTAATGCTGATGATTCCTGGGCCAACCCCTGTGCCCGAACAGGTGCTGCTGGCGATGGCCAAACACCCAATCGGCCACCGCAGCGGTGACTTCTCGAAAATTACCGGCGAAGTGACCGAGGGTCTGAAGTGGCTCCACCAGACCCAGAACGACGTGCTGATCCTGGCTGCTAGCGGCACCGGAGCCATGGAAGCCGGAATCATCAATTTCCTCAGTCCGGGCGACCGGGTGCTGGTGGGCAGCAACGGCAGATTTGGCGAACGCTGGGCCAAGATGGCCGAAGTGTATGGGCTGGCCGTAGAGCGGATCACGGCTGAATGGGGCAAGCCGCTCGACCCGGAGGAGTTTCGAACCAAGCTAGAGGCCGACACCGCCAAGTCCATCAAGGCCGTGATTGTCACCCACAGCGAAACCTCGACCAGCGTACTCAACGATCTGGAGACGATCAATCGCCACGTCAAGGCCCACGGCCAGGCGCTGATCATTGTCGATGCTGTCACCAGCCTGGGGGCCACTACGGTGCCAATCGACGAGTGGGGGCTGGATGTGGTAGGTTCCGGCTCACAGAAGGGCTTTATGCTACCGCCCGGTCTGGGGTTTGTCGCTGTCAGCCCCAAAGCCTGGGAGGCCTACAGCACTGCTAAGCTGCCCCGCTTCTATCTGGATCTGGGCAAATACCGCAAAGAAGCCGCCAAAAACAGCCATCCCTTTACCCCGCCCGTGAATATGTTCTACGGTCTTCAGGCGGCACTGAAGATGATGCAGGCCGAAGGTCTCGACAATATTTTTGCCCGCCATCGCCGCCATACGACTGCAACCAGAGCCGCCATGCAGGCCTTAAATCTGCCCCTGTTCACGGCTGACTCGTCGGCCAGCCCGGCCATTACCGCCGTGGCCCCAGTCAACGTCGAGGCTGAACAGATCCGGGCAATTGTGCGGAAGAAATTCGATATTGTCATGGCGGGCGGCCAGGACGACCTCAAGGGCAAGATCTTCCGGATCGGCCACCTGGGCTTTGTCAGCGACCGCGATATCCTGACGGCCATTGGCGCACTGGAAGCAGCCCTGCAAGAACTGGGCCACGATTCCCAGACGGGTGTCGGTGTGGCTGCGGCTGCCAAGGCGCTGGGCTAGGACAATCTACAGGCCAGAACGCCATAGCGGTCTATGAACCGCAGGTGAACAAAAGGCGAGGTCCAACCCGGATCCTCGCCTTCAGATTGCTGTTATTAGATTGTCTGTTTTAAAAGTTGCCTGAATCTAAATTGCCTCAATCTAATGGGTAGCAGCCTAATGGGTAGCAGCACAAAGCTGAGCCTAGGGCTGCGCTGTTTCTAGCCAATCAAAAATCCGATCTAATTGCTCCAGTGTCACCAAGCCGTACTGCCAGAGAATCATTGGCAGAGGACCTGTCGGATCCTGTTCGCGGTAGCGCAGCGCTATGCCAATCGAAGCCGAGGGCAAAGCCAACTCTTCTTGCAAGAAGCGGATGAACCGCTGATAGGTTGTAGGTGTCATGTCACCCTCCTTGTCATAGCCCGGTTGTAGCTCGTAGTGCGTTTGAATCAAACCGTAGCAATCAACTCCTCAACCTTATGCAGTTCTTGAGATGCAATCTCTCGAAACCCAAATGCTCGCCTTTTCCTACTAGATTTACTGACTAGATTGTTAACTGATGGGGCTTCAGGGCATCAGGGCTTCTGGACACCAGATCCTCTGGTTAACAAGATCCTCTGGTTAACAGGCATGAGCGGCACTATTGGGGGTACCAACCTGTATAGACCGAATGAACTCAGATACCTTGCTGGGATATCTAGCGAATAGACCAATGTAAAACTGATTAAGTTCACATTGGGTTTGGGCACCAGTTGTAAGTCAGTTTCGTTTAAGTCAGTTCTGAGCAGTTTCACACCAGGAAGATGGACGAAATTAAGAATCAAGCATAAATGAGATCTCAAGTTTCGTACTGCTTCTTTCGTAGGAAATTGAATCCAATCCACTTTTCTAAGTGATATTACTAAAATATTTATCCCACAAGAGTATCAATTCCAACATGAATGTCAAGCCAAAAAAAGGCGTTAATTGATGAAGATTTCTGTTTAAGGCGATTTGCTATTTGTGGGCGATGGCCACACTGAGTGCGTTGGGCCGTCTTATTAACTCAATAACTTTTATAACGCAAGGTCTGCCTTCCCTATCTCAGGTCTGGGTTGTTAGCGGTCTATTCATCTGACTGTCTAATCATCTAATAGTCCAATTGGGCGATCGCTGAACAGCACTTGATCAGCGCGTTTGAACTCCCGAGCAATCCACAACACCACCCCTGACCGCAAAACCCACTTTCTTTATCGGAATAATGAATTTTTCAGGGTGAATCGGCTATGCTGGCTTATACCTAAAAGTCGATAGTTTTATAGTAGTTTTTGGCGATTGCCAGATCCAGGAGGATTGTGATGCCGCTTCAGCCGTTTAATGCTGCTACGACCCTCAGTACCCTGCCAAACGACTGTAGAGTCGCCCATACCCGAATTCGCATCCGTATCCCCAAGCGCTATCAGCAGGAGCCCGTGATCTCAAAGCTGATCTCCGAATATGGTCTAACTGTCAATATTGCAGCCGCTTTGCTAGGAGCGAACGCCAGGGAAGACGGCTGGTTTGATCTAGAGCTTCAGGGCACCGTACCCCAGATCCAGAGCGCCCTGATCTACCTGAACGACCTCGATCTGGAGCTGTGGCACGACAGCGAACCAGAGAGCTGGTAAGGGATCTGGGAATAAAACCAATTTTGTGCGAAGTTGAATTGCATAGAAGGGGCAACGCTCCTTGTGGGGACCCTATTTCGGTTCAAAGAAGCGAATCTCGATTCGGTCACCCGCCTTAATTCCCAGTTCTGCTGCTCGACCGCTGCGTAGCTCAATCACCTGATTCACATCCACGCCAGGGCCGTAGGTCGGACAAGGCCGACTGGCGCAGGGAGGAACATCGGCAATTACGGCCTTGACCTCATCGTTAAGTAGAAATACCATGTCCAGCGGCTGCGGCGTGTTGAGCATCCAGAACCGCAGGGGACGGGCCGCCTCAAACGGAAACAGCATGCCCCGATCGTCTGGCAGGGCCGGGCGATACATCAGGCCCCGCGACTGCTCCTCGGGGGTGCGGGCCACTTCGAGCTGGATGGTTTGATCGGCTATCTTGGCTTCTGCGGAAATGGGCAGCACTTGGGCTAAATCTTCACGCACAACAGGGGGTTGAACCGTCGGTGACGGACTAGATTGGGCTAGCGGCTCCGCAGTCTGGTTGGGAGCCAGGCTTGAGGTTCCGGCTGGGCTTCCGGCAGGGCTTCCGGCAGAGGTAGAACAACCCAACAGCAACAGCCCCAGCCCGAACAGCAGCACCGCCCTACGGCGAATTAGCATCGTCATGTCACCCATCAGCAAGTTAGCTTCTGGATTTTAGCCCAAACTAGCAAAGCCTAGGGCAGCTCTGTTGGAATGCGAGCCTGGGGCAAACTGGTGTCCGGCAGAGCATGATGGTCAACCTGCTGCTGAAAGAAGCCTAGAAGCGGCTGTTGATCGATCGGTACGGTTCCTGATACGCCAAACCAGCGGTTGAGTATGCCCATCGCCTGGGTTTCACCTGCGAGAGCAGCTTTCATGAAGTCCAGCAGGCTGGCATTGACCATCTGCTGAAAATCTGGGTTGTTCTGGGGCAGCATGCAGGCGTAGGTTTCCTGGTCAAAGGGCCGATCTGGCACAATTTCCAGGGTGCCGCGATGCGACGGGAGTGGGGTTGCCGCTGGAGTTTGTGCTGGGGGCTCTGCTGGGGTCGCGCTTTTTTCGGCCTGGGCGAGGGTGGAATCTGCTGCTGTCGCGGTCGAGGGTGCTGCGGCAGGCTCCCAGGATCGGCGCATCGCCTCTAGCAAAATTCCGTCGCTGGCAAAGGCGTCAATCCGACCATTCACCAGCGCGTCTAACCCCACCTGGCGGCTCTCGACCGTAATCAGCTGGGCAATGGGAAACAGCTTCTGGATCAGCAGATGGTTGGTTGTGCCCGACACAGAGCCAATCACAAACTCATCGCCCAGTTCATTGCCCGAATTGATCAAGAGCTGCGTTCCGGTAACGAAATAGCCCAGGGAAAAATCCACCTCCAAATTGCGGTTCCGGCTAAAGCTGGTAGACCCACAGACAATATCGACCTTACCTTCTGCCACCAGCGTCAGGCCATTGCCATCTGCCGCAACTAGCTCTAGCTCCACCGGGTGACCCAGCTGCTGCTGAAGTCGGCTACGCATTTGCTCTAGCAGATCGATCGAATAGCCGACCCATTGGCCTTCCGCATTGATGTAGGCAAAGGGAGCGGCATCGGTGCGGGTACCGGCCACCAGCTTCCCTGTCTCGGCCACCTGTTCTAGGACAGAGGCATCGCTAGACTCGCGTCTGCCAAACGTCTCGGCCAGCATTTCCACCACCGAATTGGCCGAGCTGGGCTGGGCCTGAACGGGATGACTGACGCCTAACCCGCTCGCCCAGACGAGCGCCAAAACGGGAAGCGTCACGCGAGATAGATGTGCCAACTTGCTGGAGAGCCCCTCGGGGCCTGTAACCCTATTCATTCTGAAGTTCTGCTAGACCCAAACTAACGCCAGAAAACCAGGCGATACCTAACTCCGATCTACCGAGCAGCACCGACCGTGGTGCCCAACCCAGAAACCTAGGTTTCGCGCAGCACGTAACCCACGCCGCGCACGGTTTGAATCAGCCGTTTTTCGCCCTCGTCCTCGATTTTGAGACGCAGGTAGCGAATGTAGACCTCGATCACGTTAGATTCGCCCATGAAATCATAGCCCCAAACATTTTCTAAAATCTGTTCGCGGGTAAGCACTTCGCGGGGATGTTCCATCAAATATTTCAGCAGCTCGAAC
>JBJTUI010000575.1:0-2982 GCA_046080625.1 Elainella sp.
TGGAGATCGACCGGGTGGTAGATCGGGCTAGGCCAGCGGCAGCGGTGTTTTATACGATCGTGCTGCCCAACCGGATCGAGGTGATTTTGAAATTGCCGAACCAGGAGCTTCAGCACTATCGTACTCCTGTAGATCAGCAAACCGTTGCCGCTACGGTTGACGAGCTGATTGACCAACTGAAACGGCCCTATCTCTCCCAACGTTCCCAGCAGCTTTCTCAGCAGGTCTATGACTGGTTGATCCGTCCGGTTGAAACTGTGCTGCAATCAGCTCAGTCAGAGACGCTGGTTTTTGTGCTGGACGGCGATCTGCGCAATCTCCCCCTGACGGCGCTATTTGACGGTCAGCGATTCTTGCTGGAAACCTACAGCGTGGCCCTGGCTCCCGGCCTGCGGCTGGCCGATCCCGTGCCGTTGGGACAGGCCGAGCGCCGCTTCAACGTGCTGGCGGCTGGCCTCAGCGAAGCCCGCGCCAATTTTGCCCCCCTCGCCTTTGTCGCCCAGGAAATTGAAACTATCCAGGCTGAAACCAAAAGCCGGGTGCTGTTCAACCAGAGCTTCACCCAGTCCAATTTGCAAAAGCCGCTCAGCCAGTCTGACTTCAGCGTGGTGCATATTGCCACCCACGGGCAGTTCAGCTCCAATGCTGCCGAAACGTTTATTCTGGCCTGGGATCAGCCGATCAACATCACTACCCTCAGCCAGCTCCTGCAAACCGAAGCCGTCCGGGCCGCTCCAGTAGAGCTGCTGGTATTGAGCGCCTGCCAGACGGCTGTGGGCGATCGTCGCGCCGCTCTGGGCATGGCGGGTGTAGCGGTCCGGGCCGGAGCCCGCAGCACAATTGCTTCGCTCTGGAATCTGGAGGACGATTCGGGGGCAGCGCTGATGGCCGAGTTCTACCAGATGTTGTCTCAACCGGGCGTTTCTAAGGCAGAAGCCCTGCGGCAGGCGCAGCTGGCCCTGCTGAATAACCCCCAGTACGCCGCACCCCGGTTCTGGGCTCCCTACATTTTGCTGGGCAACTGGCTGTAGGCTGAACATGGCTGTAGTTGAAACATGCGGCGGTTTCGCGGGCAGAAGGATTCGCAGGCAGAAGGTTTCAAGGCCAGAAGAATAGGGCTTCAGGCAGCAATGCTCTCCGGGGCAGCCATGGCCAGAATGTGATAGCAGGTCGGCGTGTCTTGGCCGAGAATTTCGGCGATTCGCTGCCGAATTTTGACATGCAGGGTTTGGATCGTTTCCTGGAAGCCGTGGCGCACATAGAGCACCGCCGTCTGCTTCTGGAAATCTTTGCCGTAGAAGGCAACAAAATAGGTATAGCGGTTGTGGTCGGGTGCGGTCAGAACGAGGTCTTGCATGGTGGTTGTCCTGTGTGTTTTGAGGTGTGAGCTGTGAACTAGTTGCTGGATTAATTCCTACTCTAGGACTTGCCTCCAAATGCCGCATGAGCCTTTGGCCCTGACTTGGCCTGGGACTTTAGACCTAGACCCAGCCCAGAACAGGACTCTGGCCCCAAGGGGAACAACCTCCACCTGTGATACAAGGGAGATAACCCTTGCGATTTCCGTCCGCTATGCAGATCACCCAGCAGGCTCTGAAGTCTACCCATACCTGGTTTCAGTTTCAGCCCCACCCGTTTCGGCTGTTGCTCTACCTGGAATGGCTGCTGCTGATCTTCACGGGGCTGCTGCTGCTGGGCGGGTTTGGCCTGGGCCGCAGCGATCTGTTTGGCCGACCGGCCCTGTCTACTGCCGAAATTCCGGGCCTGATAGCGACGCTGATGCTATTTGCCCTGATGGGGCTGCGGTTGCCCACGGGTCTGCGGCTGGCCAGATGGCTCTATACCGGCCTTCAGCTGGCGCTGTTGGGCTGGGCCACCCACCTGCTCGACTGGGGGCTAGACTACATTGCACCGCTGCTAATTGTGGTGGTGCTGCGCAGCTGCTTTTTATTTGAACAGCGGGGTCGCTGGGCGATTGCCGGACTGATTACCGTCATCTACGCCGTTTCGCGGCTGCCGCTGCTGCTGCCCCTGTTTTCCCGCAGTCCCGACTGGCTGACGCTCCAGCCCGAGCCCAATCCCTACATCAAGGTGCTGCCGGACCAGAGTTTGCAGATCAACTTACCAGCCGCCGAGGCCAGTCGCTCTCTGGAGTTTCTGCGCAACCTGTTTTTGCAGTGGCTCTGGGGCAACAGCCTGCTGTTTGTGCTGGGGCTGATTTTGCTGCTGCTGCTGGTAAATGCGCTGGTGGCAGAACGGCAGGGACGGCGCAGGCTGGCTGCGGCCCACGCCCAGCTCTACCAATATTCGCTGCAAATTGACGACCAGTCGGCTTTACAAGAGCGCACCCGGATCGCTCGCGAGCTGCACGATTCGCTGGGGCATCTGCTCACGGCCCAGAGTTTACAGCTCCAGAGTGCTGCCCTGCTGTTGACAGCTAACCCCGAAGAGGCCAAACAGCTCCTGACCGACAGCCAGCGGCTGGGCAGCAATGCCCTGAAGGAACTGCGCCAAACCCTGCTGCTGCTGCGCTCAGACCCTTTGCAGGGCGAGCCATTGTCCGCCGCGATTGCCCGCCTCACCGCCGACTTCCAGCGCAGTACCGGCCTGCGGCCCGCCTGCCAGCTGGCGATTGCACCCCTGCCCCAGCGCATCCAGGTCGCCGTCTACCGGATCGTCGAAGAGGCGCTGACCAACATTCAAAAACACAGTCAGGCCACTCAGGTGAGCATCAGCCTGAATCTGTCCGCTACCGACTCTCCCAGCCGCCTCGACCCGACTCGGCTCGTTCTAGAAATCATCGATGACGGCAGAGGCTTTGACCTGGAGGCCAACCGAACTGGCTTCGGGCTGCGCGGCATGGAAGAACGGGCCAGCAGTTTGGGCGGCGAGTTTCAGCTGCAAAGCCAGCCCAACCGGGGCTGTCGGATTGTAGTCACTTTTCCCCTACCCGGAGCAACCGAATGATTCGTCTGCTGCTAG
>JBJTUI010000576.1:0-3370 GCA_046080625.1 Elainella sp.
GGGTCAATACTATTGATATCTTGGGCTGGGTTCAGACCCGTCACTACGTTGTTGGCGCTGAGGTTGAGGCTATAGCTGGTGCCATCCGTCAGGTCATTCTGGGTAACAATCAGATAGTAGCGCCCTGCGCCCAGGGTTTTATTAATGGCCAGCGCTGAACCGCCAACACTGCTGCCCGTCGTGATCCCTGCAACAAAGTCGCCCCCGATCACACCATTATCTTCAGCGCCCGGATTGGCGATGCCGTTGCGGTCATCAAAATAGGTGCCGCCATAGCGCGAGTCACCGTCTTCAAACACCAGCGACATCGTGACGTTGCCGGAGGTTTGGGCCGAGTTGAGCAGGGCCGTGATGTTGCTGGCCTCTGCCGAGAGCCGGAACTGGTAGATATCTGTGGAATCAAAGCTGCCGACGAGCTGCGGGCTGTTGGTATCCGAGGGGCTGACGACCTGCCGAATTGTGACGTTGCGCAGTTGGTTCAGGTCAGAGGGAGCCGAACCGGGGGCGGCGTTGGGCGTGATGTCGCTGGCTCCACCCAGGCCCAGGGGCGGGTCGCTGTTGGTGGTCAGGTTTGTGATCGCCGATTCGTCGAGCTGGAGCACATAGCTCACATCTGCCGTGCCGGTTTGGGCCGTGATGCCGACAAAGTAGGTACCCGCTCCCAGGGCTTTGGTGACATCGGCCCCGCTGACCAGCACATCGCCCGAATCGACCGAGCCGCTGCCGTTGGCATCAAAAATCAGGTCAGTTGAAACCGTGCCGCCCGAGACGTTGTTGGTTAAAACCCGGAGTCGACTGCTGCGGGTGATGCCAATCTGGTAAAAATCTGCCAAATCGTCAGCCAGATTCACCGTACCGCGATAGGCCCGTCTGCCAGTCAGGGCTCCTACGTTAAAGGCCGTGGCCGGGAAAGAGCCAGGATCGGTGCCGGGCGCGATCGGGTTGGGAAAATCGCCGCCGCCCCCACCGTCTCCACCGCCATCGCCCCCGCCGCCACCGTTGTTGCCGCCGCCGCCCCCGTCAAGCGAATCACTCGGCGCGAGGATGAGGCGGTAGGGCGAGGTGTCTCCGTCGGTACTGACCTGGATGATATAGCGACCAGCCTCCAGGGTGCGGCCAATCCGCTCGTTGCGGGTGCCCCGGCGAGTCGAGCTGGCAATCAGGGTACCATCGGGGCTGCGCAGGCGCAGATCGAGATTGCCCTGAAGTCCTCGCAGCGCGGCTGTGAAGCTACTCCGACTCTGCAAGGTGAAGCTGAAGTAGTCGTCAAGGTCAAACGTTGAGCTGTTGATTACTCCCAGCCGACCTTGAATTGTGCGCTGGCTTGTTAAAACTCCGAGTTTGCGGGCACCATCGCGGGTGTCATCTGAGCGGTTCCTTGCCATATGAATCCCAAAGACCTAGTTCGCAGTTTAATATTATTTTGCTGTCATAGAAAAAAACTCAGTAGTATCACGGAGTTAATTTTGCCGCTCTGGCATCGGCTGTATCTGGGCAGGGCGGGTGGGAGTTGAGGGGATGGTGCTCCTTTCGAAGCTGCACAAAATAAATGGGGGCAAGGGGTTCTGCTGCTTTGGGGACGGAGTTCCCACACCCCTCTTTCTAGGCAGGCTCATGGAAAACTGATATAAGGCAGTTAGTTAGGGCAAGCAAAAGCGACTATGGCAGTTGTAATCGTGGGGGCCGGACCAACCGGGGCAACTCTGGCCTACCTGTTGGCTATGCGGGGGATTGAGGTCATTTTAATCGAAGCCGCCAGATTTGAACGCTTGTTTCGGGGCGAAGGGCTGATGCCGGGTGGACTGCAAGCCCTAGAGCAAATGGGTCTGCTCGATCTGCTGTCCAGTCTGCCCACACAGCAGATTCAAGCCTGGGAATTTGTGGTGAATGGCCAGACGGTGGTGCGGGCTGTGGAGCCAGAGTCGCTGGGAGTTTTTCGGCCAACGATTATTTCCCAGCCTGCTTTTCTGGAGGCCGTGCTGCACCAGGCCCAGACCTATCCCAACCTGCGGTTTGTTCGGGGCCAGGTCCAGGAGCTGATCTGGGAAGCTGACGACAATCGAGTGGCGGGTGTGGTGGTTCGCTCAACTGGTCAGCCTGCTAGTCAATCCACGGGTCAACCCGCTGGCCAGCCAGAAATCCAGCAGCCAGAAGTCCAGCAGCCAGAAGTCCAGCAGATCGAGGCCGATCTGGTGATTGGGGCCGATGGGCGTGGCTCAACCCTGCGCCGACTGGCCAGCCTGCCCCTCGCCAAACTTGACTATGACGCAGATCTGCTCTGGTTCAGGCTGCCTGCACCTTTGCCCCTTGCCCCTGATCTACTTGCCCCTGATCTAGGCGATTCCAGCCATCAATCTGCCTCAGCCCGCCCCGACCGCCGCCACACCTTTTATGGCTTTATTCGCGGCTCCGAGAGTTTTGGGGCCTACACCGCCTGGGATGCCAGCGTCAAGCTAGCCTACCTGCTGCCGCGCCAGCGCGCCCCCCTGACCGATGTGGATGCCAAACCCAGCAGCCGATCTCCCAGCGATTGGGCCAGCCATCTGGCCACCCTTGCCCCCGACTGGTTTGCCGCCCACCTGCGTCGCCATGCCCGAGATCTGGAGCCACCCCTGTTGCTGAACGTCGTGTTTGGCCGCTGTCCAACCTGGCATCGACCCGGACTGCTCTTGCTGGGCGATGCGGCCCATCCCATGGCACCGATTCGGGCTCAGGGAATTCATCTGGCGTTTCGAGATGTAATTGTGGCGGCCAATCGGCTCGTTCCCCTGCTGCAAAGCGAAGTAAATGACCGGCGGGCTCTGGATGCAGCCCTGCCCCTGATTCAGGCCGAGCGTGAACCCGAAATTAGCCGCTGCCAGATGCTCCAGCGCCAGGAACAGCGCCAGGCTGACTTGTTGTGCCGCTTTGTGGTTTTGCGCGGAACGGTTTCTCGACTTGCACCCCTGCTGCATCCAGTGATTACGCATCGTTGGATGGCTCGCCAAACTGAACTGCGATTTGGGACGCAGCCGGTGAAGCTGCTGGTATAGCGTCAGATAATTCTTCTGGGACAGAAGAGGATGTGGGAATTCACCACCGCCACATCTGACTAGGTTAAAGACGCTGTATAGGGAATATTCGCGGAAATATTTGCAGTAAACAAAAATCAGGAATAGAAATTCTCCATCCCTGATAATATTCCTGTTGATAATTCAGTGGATCTTTAGGAATTGGTAGAGGACCAGTCGTATGAATTTCTGATCCTCTATCCGTTTTCCAATTAGCGTCTCGGTTAGAGACTGGTGAAGCTAGCGCTAGTCAGGTCACTGGGCGCAACGTTTTTGAGTACGGCCAGGGCATCATCACCTAGACGAATCAGGGTATTTTG
>JBJTUI010000577.1:0-7572 GCA_046080625.1 Elainella sp.
GCTGATCCGACAGGGCGCTAGCGCCGGGCAGCCGCTGGAGTCCGGTATAGACAGGCGAACTGCTCAGCACCTGGGTGACGCTGTGGCGCAGCAGGGCTTCGAGCTGAGGCCGCACCTGGGGCAGCACGTCGTAGACCAGCAGGTGGGTGAGCCGACCGGCGATTGCCTCGACCTCGTTGATGCCGTTTAGGTCAACATAGCGGTTGGACTGGAGCAGCCAGCGCTTCACTTCACCCCGGCGAATTAGCTCCTGCAACTGGTCAATTAACCGCACCACGACCATTTCAGTTACTTCCACCGCCACGCTGGCAATCAGAGTACGGATAATTCGATGGTTGATCGGCTGGAGGTTGATCAGCCGGGCCTGATCGAGCCGAATCGTGACGGGAATAACCCGCAGCCAGCGCCAGAACGGTAGCAGCAAGAGCAGATCGTAGGAGCGCCAAATCACCGCATCCAGCCAGGTGGCCCGCTGGTAGCGGCGGCTGAGGTAGAAGGTGCGGGCCAGAAACTCGGCGGCAAAAATCGCCCCAAACCACAGATCGATCCGCCAGAACCAATCGATAAACTTGCCGTTCTCGCCGATCTGACGGTAGTAGTTGCTGGCTAGCAGGGGCTGAATCTCGGTCTGAAAAAACTGGAGCGACGGTTCCCAGCCCGTTTGGATCAAGTAGTCCTGGCTCCAGAAAGTTTGAAACGCTGTTTTAGCAGATTCCGTCCCGACTCGCTGCCGCATCCGATTTTTAATCCGCTCCAGAGTGCCCGACTTACCCACCGCCCCAAACGGATTTTCGTTCACCAGCTCCAGGCTCAGGGTTTGCAGCTGGGTCAACTGCTGGGCGACTTCAGCCGATTGCAGACCCGTTGCGGCCACCTGGGCAGCCAGGGATTGAACCGCGTTCGTATAGGCAACTGTGCTGCGGTGGGGTTCGATTCCCTTAACCGAGTCATACCGGGTCAGGACCGGCAGCTGCTTCAGATAAAAGTCGCGCCAGGGAATATAGCTGAGATCAAACAGCACCAGGCCCAAATTCAGCAGGGCCAACAGCGCCATCAGCCGCTCAAACCACAAATTTGGTCTGTGTTTTTGCTTGCGCCCTGCCCCAATCTGCGCCCCAACCTGCGGCAGTTGCCTTGCCATAGTTCGCCCTACTCCAGCCAGATGCCATCGCACTTCTGTTCTGTCACGCTAGCGTAATCGCGGCTCCGGCTCGAAGCAATCCCCAGCCTGGGCTAAGATATTTAACATAACGTTACATTCCGTTTAGCCTTCTATGCAGACCGCAGTTGCACCCGCTGGAGCCTACTGGTCTTGGCGCGGCCAGTCGATTTACTACGTCAATGCCGGTTCAGAAAATCGCCAGGTTCATCCCCACCGTCCGCCCCTGCTGCTGGTTCACGGATTTGGAGCCTCGACCGACCACTGGCGCAAAAATATTTCGGAGCTCAGCCGCGATTTCGAAGTCTGGGCGATCGACCTGCTGGGGTTTGGCCGATCGACTAAAGCCGACGTGGAATACAGCGGCAGCCTCTGGCGCGACCAGCTGCACGAATTCATTACCGAGATGATTGGCCGACCGGCAGTTCTGGCTGGCAACTCCCTGGGTGGCTATGCCTCGCTCTGTGTGGCAGCTCAGCGACCCGGATCGGCGGCAGGTCTGATTCTGCTCAACCCGGCAGGCCCCTTTACCGAAACCCAGACCCCGACTAAGCCCGATCCGATCCGAGAGGTGTTTTTCAACCTCAGCCGCAATCTGCTGCTGCTGCCCCTGCCCAGCTGGCTGCTGTTCCAGTACGTGCGACAAAAATCGATGATTCGCAAAACCCTAGAAAAGGTCTACCTCGACCAGAGCGCCGTCACCGATCAGCTGGTGGAAGACATCTACCGGCCTTCCTGCGATCCGGGCGCAGCCACCGTGTTTGCTTCGGTATTCAAATCGCCCCAGGGCGAGAAAAACGACGTGCTGCTAGAACAGATGACCTGTCCCCTGCTGATGCTCTGGGGCGAGGGAGACCCCTGGATGAGCGGACGGGCCAGGGGGGCGCGCTTCCGGCAACACTATCCCCAGCTGACGGAATATTACCTCCAGGCTGGCCACTGTCCCCACGACGAAGTGCCCGACCAGGTGAACGCCCTGATCCGCGACTGGGTGCTGGAGCAGGAGGGCTGAATCTTTTGCTGTGGCGGTTCTGCCTGCATCGGCTCTCGAACCCGCGAAGGCAGGTTTTGTTCTTGTAGGCGTTTTGCCCTTCTAGGTACGGCTTCTAGCCGCCAGTAGAGTTGTCGGGCAGCCCAATTTAGTCGAGCAATCTGGGCATATTCAGAGGTGTTCCCCTACCCGGAATTGCCCATGAAGCGCCAGAATCTGCCCCAGCCCAACCTCCAGACCACGCCTACCGACCTGCACCAGCAGGGACTGCTGGCCCTCCAGGAAGGCCGATTTGCCGAGGCGCTGTCCTGGTTGCAGCAGGCAATCGCCCAGGATGGTCAGCGGCCCGAGCTACATATCCATATCGGAATCGCCCACTGTCGGTTCGGCAATCTGACCGAGGGCATCGCGGCCTATGAACGGGCAGTCGCACTTCAGCCAGCCAGTATTGAAGCCCGCTATAACTTGGCTCTGGCCCTGCAAAAGCAAAACGACCTGGTGGCGGCCAGCTCCCACTATGAGCAGCTGCTAGAACAACAGCCCAACCTGATTGCCGCCTACTACCAGCTGGGCAACCTACTGCAAGCCCAATTTCGCTTCACCAGCGCGATTCGCCGCTACCAGATGGCGCTGGATCTCCAGACCGAGCTAAAAACACCACTGAATCGGGCGTTTCCGGTGCGGCCCGAGTCGATTCACTACAATCTGGGCGTGGCCCATCAGCAGTTGGGCAATCCACAGGCCGCCATCACTGCCTATCGGCAGGCGCTGGAACTCCAGCCCAGCTATGGCGAGGCCCACAACGCCCTAGCCACCCTGCTGGAAAAACAAGATCTTGAAGCCGCCCTGGCCCATTACCAGCAGGCAATCCGGCTGTTGCCCCACTACCTGCCAACCTTCGTGAATCTGGCCAATTTGCAAATACAGCGCCAGGATTGGGAAGCCGCCAGCGCCACCTTTCGCCAGATCTTGCAGCAAGATCCGAATCATCTAAAAGCGATCGACGGGTTGCTGAAAGTCTGCCTGCAAACCGCCGACTGGAGCGATTTAGCCCGCCTCACTGAGCAGCTCTGGCGCTTGGGAGAACACCACATCGGCACAGAGATCACGATCTACAACACGATTTTTCTGCCCCTGACCGCAGCCCAGCAGCAGGTTTTGGCGGTAAACCACGCCCAGGCCGTCGCCCGCACCACGGCTTCCTTGGCCCAGCAGCTAGCGTTCGAGTTTGGAACCAGACGGCACTCGGATCACCAGCGGATCAGGCTGGGCTACGTCTCGGGAGATTTTCGGGAGCAGGCGGTGGCCTTCTGCCTGACGCGATTGTTTGAGCTGCATGACCGCCAAAAGTTCGAAGTCTTTGCCTATTCGCTGGGGCCAGACGACGGTAGCCCCTACCGCCAGAAATTTGAGGCTGACTGCGACTGCTTCCGGCAGGTAGATCAGCTCTCGACGGTTGCGATTGCCCAGCAGATCTATACCGACAGCATTGATATTCTGATTGACTTGGAGGGCCATACCCAATACAGCCGCCTCGAACTCTACGCCCTGCGTCCGGCCCCGCTGATTGTCACCTACCTGGGCCATCCCGGCACAATGGGAGCCGACTACATCGACTATATTTTCACCGACGCCACCCTCACACCTGATCCCAACATCCTCACCGAAGCCCCAGTCTATTTACCGGAGCCCTACCTGCTGACCAACGACCAGGATCATCTGGAACTGCCGCCTGTGCGGCGCTCCGACTTCGGCCTGCCGGAAGATGCCTTCGTGTTCTGCGGCTTCAACAAGACGCTCAAAATCACCCCCGACCTGTTTGCCGCCTGGATGCGAATTTTGCAGCAGGTGCCCCAGAGCGTCCTCTGGCTCCAGGCCAGCAATCCAGTCGCCCAGCAGAAGTTACGCGATCTGGCCCAGCACAGCGGCATTGATTCAGACCGTCTGATCTTCAGCGTCCGGCATCCCAGAACCCAATATCTGGCCAGCTACCGCTGTGCCGATCTGTTCCTCGATGCCTTTAACCACAGCGCCGCCGTCACCGGGCTTGATCTGCTGGGGGCGGGACTGCCCCTGCTGACCCTGGCGGGGGAAACGTTTGCCTCGCGGATTGGGGCCAGTTCGCTGGTGGCCCTCGACCTGCCGGAGCTGATCGCAACTTCTGTTGAGGCATACGAACAGCAGGCGGTTTATCTGGCCACCCATGCCGAAGCCCTACAAGCCCTACGCCAGCGCCTCAGCGAGCGGGCCAGCGCCAAGCTGTTTAACTCAGCCCGCAGCGTCCGCCACCTGGAATCCGCCTACAGCCTGATCTGGCAGCGCTACCAGTCGGGGCAGCCGCCCGCAGCAATCCACGTTCCGCCCCAGGAGTTGGTCCCACCCCCGCCGCCCGTCGCTCTGGCCCTGGAGCAGCCCGCCCCGCCCGACGACTCACTGTCCCAAACTGTACCGGCCCAAACTGTACCGGCCCAAACCCTATTCGCCCAAACCCGACCCAGCCCAGTTTCCGGTATTCCCGCCCTCTACTGCCTGCCCGATCTACTCACCGTTTCAGAGCAGGTCTGGCTGAGGGAACAGTTGGCAGCGGCCCCCTTCCTGAGCGGCAAACAGACGGCGGGCAAATATGCCCAGATGGTGAAGCAGAACACCCAGCTTGATCCGGAGAGCGCTGCCTATGCCGAAGTTAGCCAGTTGATTGTGGCGGCCCTGGCTCGCAGCCAGCGGTTTCAGCAGATTGCCTACCCCAAGCTGATCCACCCGCCCTTGTTCAGCCGCTACGGCCCCGGCATGGCCTATGGCACCCACGTCGATAGCGCCATCATGGGTACGGCCAGTTTGCGGGCCGATCTGTCCCTGACAATTTTTCTCAGCGATCCAGCCAGCTACGAGGGCGGCGAACTGGTGATTCAAGGCGACGGAGGCGACTGTCCGATCAAGCTACCTGCCGGGTCGATGGTGGTCTACCCCGCTTCGACGCTGCATCGAGTGGAGCCAGTCCGGTCGGGGGTGCGGCTTGCTGCTGTGACGTGGGTGCAAAGTTTAGTGCGCGATCCCAGCCAGCGGGAGATGCTGCGGGATTTGAGCCAGGTGCGCGACTCCCTGGCAACCCAGCAGAGTCATCGGTATGAGGCAAACCTAATCGCCAAAACCCACGCCAATCTACTGCGGCAATGGGCAGGTCGGTAGCCAATCTAGCCATCTACAATCGCAAGAATACTGAGATGGCGTTCTAGATTTCAGGATTTTTCGGCGGAGTTCTCTGAATTTATGGGGTTTCTGCGCCGTTCGTCCACCTGTCGGGAAGTGTTAATTATCACAATAACCGGATTCACACAGCAGCTTTTTGGCCGAAAGAAGAAAGACACTCTGGTTCAGTCGGACTAGATTTCTGGCTGTTCTGCTGTCCCAGTCCGCAAAACCCTTACCGAAGGAAGACTTGAAGTATGTCTGGAACGATTAAAACTGTCGGTGAACAAATTCTCTTTCCCCAGAGTCCAAGTCAGTACTATGAGTCTGCTTCAACAGCTGTGGCTATGGACAGCAACGGCAATTTCGTCCTGACCTACTACAGTGGCGATGAAGGTATTGGCCTGTTTCAAATTCAACGCTATGACAGCAACGGCACTGCTCAGGGCCAAGTGATTAGCACCAATACCTGCAGCTCCAGTGGCAATTCAGATGTAGCAATGGATGCAGATGGTGACTTTGTCACAGCCTATCCCTCTCTCTATTCTATCGGCTTACAATCCTACAACTCCGAAGGAGAGGGAGTAACCCAGCCCATTCAGATCAGCTTCTGTTTGTTCCCTCCGCGGCCCGCGATCGCCATGGAAGAGAATGGCGATTTTGCGGTGGTCTGGCCCAGTTCTTTCTCGACAGGCCTATCTGTCCAGCGCTACAGTGCTGCTGGCACGGCCCTAGACGACCCGATTACCGTAGCCAATTTCACCTGCTGTAGTTCTATCAGAAAAGCCGACATCGCCATGGATCAGGACGGCGATTTTGTCGTGATCTGGAACAACAATGGCAACATCTTTGGTCAACGCTACGACCGGGATGGCAACGTGGCGGGCGACCAGTTTCAGGTAGACAGCACAACCGAGGGCTATGATACAGATGCCCAGGTTGCCATGGATGCTGCGGGTAATTTTGTGGTGACCTGGACGGATAGTGACGAAGGCGGCAACATCCTGGCCAGACGCTACAGTGCAGCCGGTGTAGCCCTGGGTGAGGAGATGGTCGTCAAGCAATCTGCAAGTGCCTACGACAGCCAAATCGCCATGGATGACGATGGTGACTTTGCGATCACCTGGGCAGAGTACGTTCAAACCGCCTCGATTCTAGCCAGAGTCTTTAATGCTGAAGGTGAAGCCTACGGCGAAGAGTTCACGGTCGCAACACCGCCTGCCGATTTCGGCTGTGGTTTCGTCTGGTCTCCAGCCATTGCCATGGATGCCGACAACGATTTTGTGATTAGCTGGGTCGGTCGAGACTACTACTCCCAAATGCCTCCTGAGGTCAGGGCACAGCGCTACCAGATTGAGCTACCGGCCCCTACGCCCACCCCGACGCCAGAACCCTCGCCCACCCCGACTCCAGAACCCTCGCCCGCTCCTGCGCCCGCGCCCACCCCCGCCCCAGCTCCCACCCCGCCCCCCCAACCCGCGCCGGAACCTCTACCCGCGCCCACTCCCACTCCGCTGAACCGAATCACCAGCCGAGACGACAGGTACACGGGCAGCGCCGGTAAAGACATTGTGTTTGCCCTGGCAGGTAACGATCAGATCTCGGGAGAGGCAGGCGATGACCAGATCTATGGCCAGCAAGGGGAGGACGTTCTGGTTGGCAACGCGGGCAATGACCTGCTGCACGGCGGCAATGGTCAGGACAAGATCGATGGCGGCGAAGGCGACGACCGGATTGTCGGCTTTGGCGGGGCCGATGAGCTGACGGGGGGAACGGGCAGCGATGAGTTCTGCCGCAACCAGAAGGACACGGGCATAGACGAAATCACCGATTTTGATGTCGAGGTTGATCGGATTGTGCTGACCGGCAAACTGGGCCGCAAGTTCACGCCTGGTGTTTTACCCGCTGACCAGTTCCATGTGGGCCGAGCAGCGGCTGACCGCGACGATCGGATCATCTACAACCCCCAAACGGGCGCATTGAGCTACGACCCTAACGGCAGCCAACGCGGCGGCCAGTTCCAGCTGTTCCAGATGGCTCCGGGCCTGAAGCTAACTCACGCCAATATCGTGATCGAGTCGGGTCTGCCTGCATGAAGCACAGGCTGCACGGTGCGCTTTAAGTAAAGCGGGTGTCTGGGCTGGCCCGACTGATTGCAGCCCAAACAGTAGACCGGACGGTTGAGCGGGTTGATTAGCCCCAGGACCGCCCGGTCTCGGTTTTGCAATCGGCCCCA
>JBJTUI010000578.1:0-4719 GCA_046080625.1 Elainella sp.
TGGTCGTCTTAGCCATTCCTACCTCAAAACAGAATGCTGTGGATGAAACTTGCTGAACGCTTGCGGTTTGACTGGTGGGCAGAGCGGATTGCTTTCAGTCTACTCGGAGACTTCTAGTTTGAACCATCTGCCCCATATTTGTCCGAAAGGCTGCTTCGAAAGCTGACCCGAGGGCCGACTCAAGTTTAATTAGCAGCAAGCCAGGTGTTGATATTGCAGCCCAGCCTACTGTCTGGCCCTAGTCAAGTTCGCTACGCTGGTTCAACATGCTATAAATCGCGACGTTTTATAAAAGCGGTTTTTGTCCTACCATACAAATGTACTAGATATTCGTCCATTTAACCACTGTGGTTAACAAATTAACAAGATTAACCCGCCCAGGCGAGCTGTAGTGGCAGCTGAACTCCGACAGGCTCACGGGCTGAACTCGCTGAAGCTGCTGAGATGAGGCCGCCCGTCTGGTTCGGTTTCTGATCCTGTAGGTTAAAGTTGTGGCTAAGCTGAACGAAAAGCTGTCCCGACCGCCTGAGATCTTGCCTAACTTGAAATACCCGACTTGAAATACCGGACTTGAAACAACCTACCCGACCTGATTTCTGCCCGCGACCTGTCAACCTGCACTAATGACCTCCAACCTGCCAAGCTTACTGATTCCAGATACAGCGCTGTCGGTAGCGGGATTGACCGGCTACATTCAGGCTTTGCTGGAACAGGACAACCAGCTCAGGCAGGTTTGGGTGACGGGCGAAGTCTCCAGCGCCACCCGCTACCGCAGCGGCCTATTTTTTACCCTGCAAGACCCGGATGCCGAAGCCGCGATTAGCTGCGTGGTCTGGAGTAACCAGCTAAATCGACTGGCCACCCTGCCCGCACCGGGCGAGCAGCTGATTTTGCTGGGGCGAGTGCATGTCCATCCCCAGCGAGGCAGCTACCAGCTGATCATCTGGCAGGCTCTGCCTGCGGGGGAAGGGCTGCGGGCTCTGCGCTACCGGCAGTTGCGCAAGCGGCTAGAGGCAGAAGGGCTGTTTGACCCCGACCGCAAGCGCCCCCTGCCCGCCTATCCCCAAACCATTGCGGTTGTGACTTCGCCGCAGGCCGCCGCCTGGGGAGATATTAAACGCACCCTGAAGCGGCGTCATCCCGGCCTGCATGTCCTGTTCTCTCCGGCGCTGGTGCAGGGCGACCAGGCTCCCCTGTCGATTGTGCAGGCGATCCATCGGGTAATTCGAGACGGGCGGGCCGAGGTGCTGATTTTGTCGCGGGGCGGCGGGGCCACCGAAGATATGGTCTGCTTCAACGACGAGCGAGTTGTGCGGGCAATTGCCGAGTCGCCGATTCCGGTCGTAGCTGGCATTGGCCACCAGCGGGATGAATCCCTGGCCGATTTAGTGGCGGATGTCTGTGCCCACACGCCGACGGCGGCGGCAGAACAGGCCGTACCGTTGCTCTCCGACCTGCACAGCGAGCACCTGCATCGGGTGGCCCGCCTCAGCCAGGTGTTGACCGACCAGCTCGAAGCGGCAGCCGACCAGCTCTATCGCCTCAAGGGCCGCCTGCGTCGCCTCCATCTGGATCGGCAAATTCGCCAGGAGGCCCAGACGATTGCCTGGAAGCGCCGACAGCTGCTGCAAACCACCCATCAGCGACTGCAATCTGCGGTGCAGCACTGCCATCTACTCCGCCAGAAGCTGACCACCCTCGACCCGGCTGCCGTGCTGCGGCGGGGCTATGCGGTGGTACGACAAAATCAAACGGTGCTGCGCAGTGCTGCCGATCTACAGCCCGGTGAAACGCTGACGGTGCAGCTCGCCCAGGGTCAGATTCGGGTTAGCGTGATTGAAAGCTGGCCTGACTCTGGCGAGCCATCTGACTCTGGCGAACCGTCTGACCCCTCCGCTCCCTCTAGCCAAACCGCCCATGACTGAAGCCCCCAAGCCCAACCGCCAATCCAGCGCACCAGCCGATCCGGCCCTGCCGAACAATTGGAACTACGAAGCCACCGTCACCGAAGTCGAAACCATCATCAATCAAATCGAACTGGGCGAACTGGAGTTGGCCGATGTATTCCAGCAGTTTTCAACGGCGGTCGAGCGGCTGCGGCAGTGTGAAGCTTTCCTGACTCGCCAACAGCAGCAGGTGGATCTGCTGATCGAAACATTACTGGACGAGCCCGAGGCGTTCTAACCCGCTCTACTGAATCGGATCATGCACCGTCACTAGCTTGGTGCCATCCGGAAAGGTGGCTTCGACCTGGACCTCGTGGATCATTTCGGGAATGCCTTCCATCACATCATCGCGGCTGAGCAGCGTCGTGCCGTAGGTCATCAGCTCAGCCACCGTGCGGCCTTCCCTTGCACCTTCCAGGATGGCAGCCGACAGGTAGGCAATCGCTTCAGGGTAATTTAGCTTCAAGCCTTTGGCCTTACGCCGTTCAGCCAGCAGAGCTGCGGTGAAGATCAGCAGCTTGTCTTTTTCTTGCGGAGTCAATTGCATAAATTCAGCCAACCGAGAAAACGCTTCTCGGCTGATGATATCGCAGGTCAGCAAATTCGCAGCTGGACTGGGCAACCAGCTGAAGAAACTGCACTGCGCCTAGGCTATCTGTCTGACGATAGATGCGATTAAATGCTAATAAGCTGGAGCAGTCGCATAGAATTGATTAGAAATCATAGGAGATCAAGCTGGGCTTTGATTAAATCCCCTGATTTCACAAAACTTTATTCTTGTCACGGCGTATCCTATACTACGCAAGGATGACTGTTAAGGAGAGGAAACGCAATGTCGGAGGCAGTGAAGCCCCTGACTGTACCAAAAGAATTTTTGGGTCCACCGGGTGCTTGGAATCTCACCTTGTTGATGTTCTTGGTGGCAGTTGTATTGGCAACACTTTCAACGCTGGGCTATTGGCTTTGGTCTGTACCAAACTGGCTATGTTTTTGCACAAATGTCCTGGCTCTGCACCTTGTGGGCACAGTCATTCATGATGCATCTCACAACGTTGCGCATCGCAATCGGATTGTCAACGCCATGCTGGGCCACGGTAGCGCCCTGATGCTGGGCTTTGCCTTCCCCGTGTTCACGCGCGTTCACATGCAGCACCACGCTAACGTCAACGACCCAGACAATGACCCCGATCACTTCGTTTCTACCGGCGGTCCCCTCTGGCTAATTGCGGCCCGGTTCTTCTATCACGAAATCTTTTTCTTCAAGCGCAGGCTCTGGCGCAAGTATGAGCTGCTGGAGTGGTTTTTGAGCCGTCTGGTCGTAGGCTCTGTGGTCTACCTGGCTGTGCAGCACGACTTTTTGGGCTACATCATGAACTACTGGTTCTCTCCGGCCCTGGTGGTTGGGTTAGCGCTGGGCCTATTTTTTGACTACCTGCCCCATCGGCCTTTCCAGGAGCGCGACCGCTGGAAAAACGCCAGGGTTTACCCCAGCCCGCTGCTGAACCTGCTGATCATGGGTCAGAACTACCACCTGATCCATCACCTCTGGCCCTCAATTCCCTGGTACAAATACCAGCCCGCCTACGAAGCTACCCGGCCTCTGCTCGACGCCAAGGGCTGTCACCAGTCTCTGGGTCTGTTGGAAGGCAAAAGCTTCTGGGGCTTTGTCTACGATCTGTTTCTGGGAATTCGGCTGCACCACAAATCCCCGGTTGAGTCGGTAGCCACCTCCACGAATTCGCCTGAGCAATCGGAGCTAGAGCGAGAAAAGGTGCGAGTTTAAAGACTTAGACTTGAACTGGAAAAATTGGGAGGGGGCAGGTTCTAATTGACCCTGCCCCTGGTTTTATTTGGGGCTAAATTTTTGGGTTAAATTGGGGCGGCAATCGTTCAAAGCTGCTTCTCTTGACGCTTTTCTCAGCCGCCTTGCCCAACGGATGGGCCTAGGAAACCCCTTTTAGCCTGCGAGTGTTTTCCACCAAGCTCTGGGCAAAATCGTCGAATCGCTGGGACAGCTTCTCGTCCAGCAGCTTGCCGTCTTCTCCAAAAGCCTTCCAGGATTGGCCAATGGCGATCTGTTCTGGAATCACCCAGCCATGCACCCAGCGCAGAATAATCCGCAAATCGTTCAGGGCGTTGCTGTTAGACTGGCCGCCCAGTACGCTGATCAGACCGGTAACTTTCCCCGACAGCTCCTCAAACCCCATCAGATCCAGGGCATTTTTGAGTACGCCGCTGACGCTTCCGTGGTATTCGGGGGTCGCCAATATCAAACCATCTGCGGCTTGAACCGTCTGGCTGAGGCGAGCCACGTCCGGGTAGGCCGAATAGTCGTTTCCCCCGTCACAGAAGGGCAGGTTGAGCTGGCGCAAATCCAAAATCTCGACTTCTGCTCCCAGCGCCTCGACCCGCTGAACGGCGGTTTGCAAAGCCTGAAAGCTGGTGGAGTCGGGCCTCAAGCTGCCTGAAATACCCACAATTTTAACCATGACTGTTTCCCGTTTAGGTGTGAAGTGACTGAGTAAAGGGGCTGTGCAAAGGGATGACTGGGGCCAGGCTGGAGCCAAGCAGCCGCATGCAGGCTGGAGTAAAGCAGGCTGGCCAAAGGTCACGTTTTGCCAATCCCAGTGCTAATATGGTTCTTCCAGAATTGCCGTGGTTGCCACTAGATATGGAATTTAGTCATTTCCAGGAGATGAACCGCTTCAGGTTGAACCAAAGCGTTCATAGCCCCGCAGATCGAGGGTTAAGCGCTGAAAAATCCGTTTGACAT
>JBJTUI010000579.1:0-4144 GCA_046080625.1 Elainella sp.
CAAGCGGGATGATTCGAGGCCGAACGGGTGCGAGTCTGGACCCGATCAATCGGTACCATCTTCAAATTTGTAGCCCGTTCCCACCACGGTTTTGACAAACAGCGGGCGAGTTGGGTCCTGTTCGATCTTTTTGCGCAACCGTGCCACATGGGTATCGACGACGCGATCGTCCCCAAAGAAATCGTTGCCCCAGAGCTTGTCGATCAGCTGGGCTCGACTCCAGGCCCGTCCGGGATGGCTGATAAACACGGTCAGCAGGTTAAACTCAATCGTGGTCAGGTCGAGCAGTTCCGGCTGCCCTTCCAGATAGCGCTCGGCCACATGCTGATCGACATCGACCCGGAAATGCTGGGTGCGGTAGATCTGGCTGGGTTCGTCCTGCCGCAAACTGCGGCGCAGCAGAGCCCGGACGCGAGCCACCAGCTCAATCGGGCTGAAGGGCTTGACCACGTAGTCATCGGCTCCGGTCGAAAGGCCAATCACCCGGTCGATCTCTTCTCCCTTAGCCGTCAGCATCAGAATGTAGGGATCTTTGCTGCCAGCCAGCTTGCGAATCCGGGTACAGACCTCTAGCCCGTCCAGATCGGGCAGACCCAGATCCAGCATCACTAGATCGGGCAGCAGGTCTTGAAAGTAGCGGACTGCCGTAGCCCCATCGCGACAGACCTGGCAGACAAAGCCCTCTTTTTCGAGTAGCTGCTGGGTAAAGCGGGCAATTTCAGCTTCGTCTTCGACGATCAGGATAGTCTTTTTCACGCCGCTTGCCTGGGAAAATTGAACAATCCTATCTTAGGAGGCAGGTTGAAAAGTGACCGGTTGATCTGCTAAAAGGTTTTAGGTTTTGGGCTGGTTTTCCCCTCTGGTAGAGGGAACGGGCCACAAAAAAGCTGGCAGAACGAAGTCCACCAGCTTGGGGCTGAACGTCAGCCCCCCAGATCAACCAAACCTCTGGGCCTAGATCTCGGCTACGGCCCGCTCAACCAGGCGGCGCGCCAGAGTCTGGACGCCCGTATGGCGATAGTAATGCACGGATATATCCAGGAACGCGCCCAAATAGTCGAGCTTGTCGCTGGTGATTTCTACAAACTTCGAGAGGTTGTTGACCAAGCCCTGCTGGGTGATGCCCTTCGAAGAGACAAATTCCTCCATCCAGCCCTTGGTAGACTCGAAGCTCTGGGTAATGAAGGAGAGTTTGCCCGCGTCATCGCCGCCCGGAATCAACTCCTCAACGCCCTTGAAGGTCTTGTTGCTGCGGAGTTCTGAGGGCGATGTTCCCTTCAGCGTTCCCAGAGCCTTCTCGGTGAAGCCTGCCCCCAGGGGAATCACCCCGTCAAAACAGACCAGGGCCGCCATCCGCATCAGCGACTCGCCGCTGTAGTCTTGTAGGGAGGCCAGAAAATCGCCGATGCTGTCGCCAGGGATGCCGTTGATCTGGCAGAAAGCCACCAGTTCAGTCACCAGCTTCACGGTCAGGTCAATGCTCTGGGCGCGTTCGGGTTTGGGGGTGAGGTTTTTGAGAAACCCCAGGAAGGTGTCTTGCCCAATTCGGTTGGCCAGAGCCGCTGCACCGAGCAGCCCCGACGCGGAATCTACCGAATCGTAGAGCCAGAGGGCGCGCTGATAGCCCTGGGATTTGTCGTTGAAGAGGGTGACGGCTCGCTCGCCAATTTGCTGGATCAGGGCTTCGTCGGTTTCACCCGTGACGGTGCGAATCGTATTATCAAACCCGACTAAATTATTCCATTGGCCTGGCACGACAAAATCGAGCGACTTCAGGGCCGACACGGTCAGTCCACCCTTGGGCAGCTCATCCACCAATTCGTATATTGGTTTGCTCACAGTTTAAACTCCTTTGTTTAAAGTTCCACAACCGCTGCTGCTTCCACCTGTCCAGACCCTGCTAAGTAGCTGGGCTTGATTAAATTGAAGATGGTTTTAGGGGAGTCCAGAGGGCTTGCCCTCTGGTGGGGGCGCAGCCCCCAAACCCCCACCGTCCGACAAATATTTGCACCTACCTACTTATCGCAGTTATCTGGTTGTTACAGTTACTTTGCAATTACCTTTTAGGTGGCCCCATTTGCAGGTGTGGCCATTTGCAGGAAGCTCGTTGCCCTGCCGCGCCCCTGTCCGAGGGAAGCCTCGAAGCTCTGCTGCGGACAGAAGAGTCCTCCCTCCCCAGGTTTTGCGTTTTGCTGCATTTGCTTTGAAGCCAGGGTTAGCCTGCCGGTTGAGGTGTTAGCACGGGCGGCGTTCTCACGGGTTGGGGTGCTTTTTGAGGGGGTTTAATTGCGGGAGCCGACGGCGTGGTGGCAAACTCGGCTCCGCCCTTGAGCTTGGCCAGACCTCTGAGGTCAAACTTTTGCAGCCAGGCCACCCGGTCCTCTTTGGTGAAGGACGGATCGCGCGAGAGCACCTTTACCTGATAGCGATTGTTGATCAGGATGCCAGTCGCGGTCGTGCCCTGGTCGATAGCGGGATAGCCGCCAACCGACTCGGTGCTGTTCTTATACTTGAGGGCAGCAGTCGGCAAGCTGGACGTATCGTTCACAGACAGCATCGCGACCGTCTTGCCATCCTGGATCAGCTTGTACTCAGCAAAGCCTTTCTTTTCCTGGGTTGGCACCACATCATAAGTTCCAGTCGAATTGGGGAAGAACTTATTGAAGGTAGAGCCCTGTTCTGCGGTTTTGGCAACGGCTGTCGGTGCACCGCGACGAGTCGTTTCCTTTTGCACATCCGCATAGCGCGAGGTCGTCTTGGGCGAGCAGGCGGAGATGAACAGGACAAGGCTAAGCAAAACTGGGGCTAACACCCGAAGCCAGCGAGCGAAAATCATTATTGTCTCCTGAAACTACAGCAGAATAACCTGGATCTTAGCGGAACATGCTGTCCCGCTCCCCTTTTTGCAAAACAATGCAATCTAATTCCGACTTACGAGCTAAATCGTCGGCAGCCTGGTCAAAATCACTCTTTGGGCAGGTGACAGACGCCAGGGAAAAGAGCTGCCCTCAAGTTCCTAGACGATGAGAGCGGTCTTAATTTTGCTGAGAGCAGCGGCTTCTTTCTCGCTCACCTTGGGCGATCCAGAGCCAAACAGTCCACTACCCGCTGCATTGGCAACCGCATCAGCACAGGCGTAGATAAACTGTTTGAACTCGCCCACTTCAGCCGCCGTAGCTTTATCACCGATTGCGGCCACAGCCTCATCCACAGTCGCCAAGGCCTTGTCTACCACAGCACCCGACTGCACATCTTCAGGGGTAATATTGGGCTTTTGCAGCTTGATCGCACCGCTCTTGATCGCCGCTTCCGAAAAGACCGCCTGGATGATTGAATTGTTGGGATATTTGGCCGCAGCTCCAGCCACTTCCTTCGACATTGCAGTGGCTTCAATCGCTGTCGAAACAATCCCCATGTCGGCCATCGCAACAGCCATTCCTACGGCCATCGGGGCTTCAGCAATTTTGCTCAGCTCTTCGGGGCTATAAGCGGTTGTCATAGAAATTACTCCATCGAGTTGAAGAAAACATTACGAGAAGATATTATACGCGCAAACACCGAATGAAAATTAGATTGTATAGAACACTACAATCGCACAAGTGGATATACGGCTGAAGGCCAGATTGTTAAATTTATGTATACAAACGACTCGTAAAGCACGAGTTTGTTCAGAATTTTGGTTCAATTCAGCAGCTGACTGCGGATTTCTACCGTCCGCGCGTCAAGCGGCGGGTTGGGCAACGGTACAGAGAAATTTACAGACCCTGATTAACTGATACCGACTGATTGATGTGACTGATAATTGACTAACATAAAGCTTTACATAACTACCGGTGAATTCACACCACTGATGTTCAGTTTGCCGAACTGTATTTGATCTGGGCGTTGCTGAATTCAAGTATGAACCGATTTGCCTCCAGCCCTTCTCGGCCCCCTAAATCCCCCAAGTTTGGGGGACTTTGAAGCTGAAGGTTTGTGACGCCCAGAGCTAATTCATACACCAATTCAGCAACGCCCGCGATCGGCAGGCTAGAGCGCGTATTGATGTTCGCATTCGTCGTCTATCGATGGGCAATCCTGGTGATGTGAAGCCCGTAGGCAAAGGTGTATCGGAATTGCGGATTGATCTAAACATCCCTGGGTC
>JBJTUI010000580.1:0-3615 GCA_046080625.1 Elainella sp.
ACTGGGATAACAGGGACCGCCAGACTTGTCCATCCCCGAACCCTCTGACAGAATAGAGCCATCCCCCACCCCGTTGAGCAAAGGCATGACTGAGGCAGAGCTGTTGGCGCTAATCGACCGAGCGGCAGAGGAAGGCTGGACGGAGCTGGACCTGTCGGGCCAAAACCTCACCGCCCTGCCCTCCGAAATTGGCAAACTGACGCAGCTCGAAAGCCTGATTTTGGGGAAGGTGGAAGAGTGGCGTTGGGTGAAGGACAAATTTCTACCAAAGCTAGTAACAAATCAGCTTACGGTTTTGCCCCCACAACTGACAGCTCTGACCCGTTTGAGAACCCTCGAGCTCAGTGGCAATCCTTTAGTGTGCATTCCAGACGTTGTTTTCCAACTTCAGCAGCTAGAAGCTTTAACGCTAGTCAGTACTGGGTTAATAAAAATCCCTGAAGTTTTGGGTCAGCTCACCAACCTCACACTGCTTGACCTTGGAAGCAACCAAATCAGCGAGATCCCTGAAGTTTTGGGTCAGCTCACCAACCTCGCACTGCTTGACCTCAGAATTAACCAAATCAGCAAGATACCTGAGGTGCTGGTCCAGCTTCCCAACTTCGAAGGGCTTTCCATCGCGGGCAACCAAATCAGCGAGATCCCTGAAGTTTTGGGTCAGCTCACTAACCTCACAAAGCTTTACCTCTCAAGAAACCAAATTAGCGAGATTCCCGAAGTACTGGGCCAGCTTACCGACTTCGCAGTGCTTAACCTTGGAGGCAACCAGATTACGCAGATTCCAGAGGTACTGGGCCAGCTCACCAACCTGACAGTGCTTTCCCTCTGGGGCAACCAGATTACGCAGATTCCAGAGGTACTGGGCCAGCTCACCAACCTGACAAAGCTTGACCTCTCAAACAACCAGATTACGCAGATTCCCGACGTGCTGGGCAGCCTCACCAACCTGACAGAGCTTGACCTCTCCAGCAACCAGATTACGCAGATTCCAGAGGTACTGGGCCAGCTCACCAACCTGACAGTGCTTTCCCTCTGGGGCAACCAGATCACGCAGATTCCCGACGTGCTGGGCAGCCTCACCAACCTGACAGTGCTTGACCTCTCCAGCAACCAGATTACGCAGATTCCCGACGTGCTGGGCAGCCTCACCAACCTGACAGGGCTTGACCTCTCCATCAACCAGATTACGCAGATTCCCGACGTGCTGGGCAGCCTCACCAACCTGACAGGGCTTTCCCTCTCCATCAACCAGATCACCAAGCTCCCAAAAACGCTTTCCAATCTCACCCAGCTCGAAAAACTCGATCTGCGCGGCAATCCGATCAACATTCCGCCCGATCTTCTGGTACCTAAAGAAGGCGAATACCGCCCAGACGCCCAGCCCATCCTCGACTACTACTTCCGCATCCAAGACCCCAACCAAAACACCACCCTCTACGAAGCCAAAATCCTGATTGTTGGCGAAGGCGGCGCGGGCAAAACCAGTCTGGCCCGCAAGCTGCTCGACCCCGACTACGAGCTGCCAGCCGAAACCGAAGACCGCTCCACCCAGGGCATCGACATCCTCAAGTGGGAATTCACCGGGCGCAACCAGCAGACCTATCGCGTCAAGCTCTGGGACTTTGGCGGCCAGGAAATCTATCACCAGACCCACCAGTTTTTTCTCACCGAACGCTCGCTCTACCTGCTGGTGGCCGACAACCGCAAGCAGGACATCGACCACTACTACTGGCTGCAAATCATTCGCCTGCTCAGCAACGACAGCCCCGTGCTGCTGATCCAGAACGAAAAGCAAAACCGCACCTGCACCCTCGATCTGCGCCAGCTCCGGGCCGAATTCGCCAGCCTCCGGCCACCCCTCAGCCTCAACTTGGCCGACAATCGCGGACTGGCCGAAACCCGGCGCGCCATCCAGCACAGCCTCGAAGACCTGCTGCCCGACGGTATCCCCTTCCCCAATCCCTGGATCAACGTCCGCTACAGCCTGGAAAACGACGGACGCAACTACATCGACTGCGCCGAATACGAGGCGATCTGTCGCCACCACGGCATCACCAAACGCGAAGAAATGTTCACCCTCAGCCGGTTTCTGCACAGCCTCGGCATCTGTCTCCACTTCCAGGACGACCCAATTCTGCGGCATCGCCTCATCCTCAAACCCAACTGGGGCACCACCGCCGTCTACAAAATCCTCGACAACCCCACCGTCACCCAGCAGCTCGGCCAGTTCAACAGCGACAACCTGCGCCAGATCTGGCAAGACAGCCAGTATGCCGACATGCGATCCGAACTGTTGCAGCTGATGAAAGAATTCAAAGTCTGCTACGAAATTCCCCGCCGTCCCGGCGAATACATCGCGCCACATCTGCTCTCGCCCAACCCGCCCGACTACGACTGGGATGACGGCCAAGAGAATGATCAGCAGAACAATCGGCACAACCTGATTCTGCGCTACCGCTACAGAGGCTTCATGCCCAAAGGCATTTTGACTCGCTTCATCGTCGAAATGCACAAGCTAATCGAAAACGTCTCCCAGCCCGACAGCGCCCTCGTCTGGAAAACCGGCGTCGTCCTCACCCAGGACAATGCCCGCTCCGAAATCACCGAACGCTACCACGACCGCGAAATCCACATCCGGCTCGGCGGCCTCAACCAGCGCAACTTTCTGGTGATCATCAACAGCGAATTCCGCAAAATCCACGACAGCTACGAACGCCTGGAATACGACACCCTGATTCCCTGCAACTGCACCACCTGCAAACCCAGCCCCAACCCCTTCGCCTTCCCCTACGACCGCCTCCAGCAATGCCTCAACCAGCGCCGCTACACCATCGAATGCCACGAAAGCGGCGAAGATGTCAACGTCCGTCGCCTGCTGGACGACACAATCGATCCCGGCTTTGACCGTAAGCGTCAGGATACAGATGAGTACTGGTTAAGTAGAGAAGAAATGTATGCCAGAGAGCATAGTATAAGCCTCATAGAACGATCCAAACTGCATCAACAACCGACCAATTCAGGAATCAGCTTCAACCCAGTCATCAACGTTAACGCAAACTCAACCGCTATGACAGAACCCACATCCAAAACCAACAATTTCAATGGCCCCATGTCGGGCGTGATCGGCAGCGACAACGCCCAGGTCAGCAACAACCAGTTCATCCAGACCAACGACAACACCGCCGAACTGCTCCAGCTCGTTGCCAAGCTACGCCAGAATGTTGCCCACTTCCCGCCAGAGCAGCAGGAAGAAATCACGATCGACATCGAAGACCTGGAAGCCGAGATTCAAAAGCCCGCCGAACAGCGCAACCCCACCCGCCTCAAAAAACGCCTGCTTGCCCTCGCCGCCGCCGCCGCCGCCATCGCCACCCCGATCGCCGCCACCACCGACTTCGCCAACACCGCCCTCGATTTGGGCAGCAAGCTGGGAATTGAATTTCAGCTGCCGCCGGGGAGGTGAGGGGATGGGGAGATGGGGAGATGGGGAGATGGGGAGGTGAATGGATTCGATCATTACCTCCAATGTATTTATGAGTTTCTCAACCGCTATTCCCAGTTCTGGCAGGAAAAAGGTATTGAGAACCGAAAGCTGGCTGGGGTGGAGAACATTCC
>JBJTUI010000581.1:0-7113 GCA_046080625.1 Elainella sp.
CCGATTGGGGAGCAGATCTGTTTGCAGATGTGCGTTCAGTGATCAACACGGGCAAGCGGCAGGGGATGAGTGCGTTTGAGGCCATTTCTGCTGCTTTGAACCCCCTGCAATCCTTATTCCCTCTCAGTTGAGCAATTACCAGCAAAGAACTCTACCCGGTGGGCTTTCAGTCCGATGCGGCAGGCCAGCTTAAACCCAAACCAGTTGGCCAATATCTGCTGGAAAATATGCGGCGGGCGGGCATTCAGAGGGCCTTTTGGATTTTGCGGCCCGGTAAGTGGGATATCCCGGCCCATTTTGGCGATGGGGCCAGCCTGGATATGCGGTTGGCCTACCTAACAGTGCATGTGGCGCATGGCGTGCCCTATACGCTGAATCAGGCCCTGCCGTTTGTCGAAGAGGCTGTGATTGCCTTGGGCTTCCCCGATATTCTGTTTCAGCCAGACGATGCCTATGTCCGCTTGCTGGTCAGGCTGCAAACCGGTCAGGCCGATGTCGTACTCGGCCTTTTTCCAACGGTTCAGCCCTGGAAGGTGGGGATGGTTGAGGTGGATGCAACAGGTCTGGTGCGGCAGATCATTGAGAAACCGGCCCAGAGCGAGCTGAACTATATGTGGGCAATTGCGGTCTGGCGGCCCAGCTTCAGTCAGTTTTTACAGAACTATGTGCAGCATCACACCCCAACCACAGAACTCCCGATTGGCAACGTGATTCAGGCTGGGTTAGCAGCAGGGCTGCGGGTTGAGGCAGAAATTTTTGCCGAAGGCAGCTATCTTGATGTGGGCACACCGGATGATTTGGCGGCAGCAATTCGGCAACTGACTCCTGCAACACCGCTTGACCAAGGCAATGATTCAGGGCGATAGCTGGGTATGCTGGGAAGGGCAGGCAATATCCTCGACAGAGCCAAACGGGTCTTCCTTATTTAGCCTGAACTACGCCATGAACCGCTCCCCATCCTTTTGTTTTGGTACGCTGGCTCTTGGGAAGCGATATCGCAGTCACGCTGCTCTGCTAGCTGCCGATTTGCGCCAACAGTCTCCAGAGACGCCGTTGATTTTGCTGACGGATCACCCCACGGAGTTTTCAAGCTTTGGCAACGTGGTGGCGTCTTATCATAAACAGCAAAGTGTGACTTGTGCTCACGATAAGCGATTTGTGATTCAGCAGGCTCTGGCCAAATTTTCTACCTGTATAGTTGTCGATGCAGATGTGCGGATTTTGGGTCCGATCCCGCTCGATCTGAACTGGCGACCCGGTATGACTTGTATGAGCTTCACTTCAGCGCAAAAGCATCTGGATAGTTTTTCGGAGCGGCAAATGGGTGCTCGAACGCTGTTGGCCAAAACGGCAGATCGGCTCAATCTCGATATTGCCTCTCCGGATCTGAAGTTTGTTCAGGACTATCTATTTGCCATCACTCGAGATGAGGGAAGAGAACAGGCATTTCTCAATTATTGGAATAGAATCTCAATCCTATTGGAACTGTATGGGTTATTTAACGCCGAAGAGTTTACGATTGGTCTAGCTGCGGCTAAAGCTGGGCTACCGCTGCATTTGCGGGGTGAGTCGCTGGAGCAAATTCACTTTTTTAAGAACTCGCTAGAACGCAGCAAAATCAAAGCTGGCGATGCGCCTTCCAGTCAGATTTTGGCTTGTCTGGCAGATCACGAGCAGATCGAATTTTCTAAAACGTCAATTTTGGATCGGCTAGCCAAACGCAGGAGAGGCTACCGGAGAATTCAACGTCTAGTACAGGCTAGGATTACTGCCTGGATGGGATCTGATTTTTATTACCGCTAGTGCTTGCTCAATTGGGATGCTGACAAATGCCTTCTGGATAGAAGCATCGTCTTTGCACCTAGCGAGATCCACCAGCGCTAATCAATGGGTCAACCGCTGTCCAGCCGTCTTTGGTTTCTACCAGGGTTTCGAAATGCAGGTGGGGGCCTGTGGAATTACCGGTGCTTCCCACCCAGCCGAGAATCGTTCCCTGGTTGATCGGCATTCCTGGCTGAACGGCAATTCCGGACAGGTGGGCGTAGAGATTGCGCTGCTGATTAGAGGTTTCGACAATCACCGCGAGGCCGTAGCCGCCCATATAATCGGCACCGACCACGCGACCTGGAAGAGCTGCCAGAACCGGAGTTCCAGTTGGAGCGCCCAGATCTAGCCCCGTGTGGAAGCTGAGGTTGCCGGAAATTGGGTGAATTCGCCAGCCAAAGGCCGAAGTAATCACCGATGCAATCGGCAGCGGGAACATCAGGTTCACCCAGCCCAGCTGTTTTGACACTGCCGGGTCGATGACGTAGCTGTTGAGTCGATCGGCGAGTTGGGCGCTGGCGCAACTCAAAGCAACTAGCTCGGCCAAGTCAGCTTTAGGCGCAGCCGTGGGTTTGGTGAGGCTGACGGGGAGGGACACCTTGCGGGCGCTGCGGCCAAATTCTAGCGGAATCGGGATCTGCGACCAATTTGTGGCCGAAGATGCGAGGGGTCCTTGAGCGAGCTGAAGCGGGGCTGGAGGTGGGGCTGGAGTCGAGCTCAAACCGCTGGGCTCAAGCTGGAGTGAACTCGGGGCAGGCTGTTCAAGCTCTGAATTTAGTTCTAGCCCTCCCCACCAGATCCAGGCGAAGTTGAGGGGATTGGGCACCCAGTCGGGCAAAATACTCTCGAGCTGCGTCAGAGACCGATTTACCGTGGCGCTGACCGGGTCCAGATCCCAGCTGATGGGCTGCTCCGGCTGCTGTTTCGAATCGGCTGGAGCATCTGAAGCGGCAGGGCTATTGGGGACTGGCTCAGCCTGGGGTAGCCCAGCTCTGGGCAGATCAGCGGGCAGGAGAGGAGGATTGGGCCGGTCTAAGTCGGGAAAGATCGCCGCAGTCAGTCCGGGAGTTGGCGTTTGGCGGCCCGCCGATTGGGGCGCTAGCGTTGCAGCAGGTGCTACAGAGGGTGTGATGTTGCTTCGAGCTGGCTGAGGCAGGGGTATTTGAATCGGGCGGGTTTGAGATGGGCTAAGGGGCAGAGCCGGTCGCGCCGAGGTGGCCAGAGGTGGAACAGGTTGAGGTGGAACTTGAGGCAGAACCGATTGCAGCGGCACAGCCGCGCCCCCAGACGGTTTAATTGCTGTCGGCTGGGCTGCTAGTTTTGGAGTGGCGGCCAGTTTGGGGGAGGCAGTCTGCTTGAGGCTACCAGAGGCAACCCCGATCAGGGAGATAGCGGGGCCATAGGGCTGCGCCGGTTTGGCAGCGGACGGCGGCACGACCGACTGGCGGCTATGCTGGACCATGCGGGAGGCGAGATTTTGACCCAGCGCAGGCACAAAGGCTGGGAATTGAGCGGGCTGGCCCTTCTGAGCAGGTGACGCGGCGGGCTGGGACGTTTGGCCGAGTGAAACCGACTTGGAGGCCAACAGCTTGGCGGCTGGCACTGCCGGACATTGGCCTCCTGGGAAACCCGGATAGACTACCCCAGAACTGCTCCAGCTTGTGCCCAAACTGGCTGCATAGCCCGAGGGCAGGACCCGTCCGCCTGGCTGAACTGCGTTTGGAGTACCGGGCTTGGCCGTTGGAGTCTGCTGGGCTACAGTTCCTGGATTGGTTTGCCGCTGGAGCTCAATCGCCAGAATTTTTCCTAGCAGCTCGGTTTTGAGGAACTCGGGTAGGGCGGGATGGTTGGCAATCTGCCTCGCCTCGTCAAACCGGCCTGCCCAGGCAGATTGCAGAGCTGTGTAGAGCAAGTTCTGCTGCCACTGGGCCTCGCGGATTGTCTTGTCCTGGGTGACAAGTTCGCCCAGCCGCTTTTCCAGAATTTGCCGCATTCCAGCTACAGTGCGGGGTGTGCTGGTTTCAGCTTTGTGGTTGAACTGGTCAGAATTAGATGTAGCTGTGGGTTTAGGAGCTGGTGGGGGAGCGGGTTTGGCGTTGACAGATTCAGAATGGGGTTCTGGACTGACGGGCTCCGAACTCTCTACAGCTGGGCTGGCAGCCTGTGGACTGGGCTGAGGCAGGGCTGAGCCAGGGGGGGCTGGAGCGGAAAACTCTGGAGCTGCCGGGGCTTCCGGGGGAGCAATGGCGGCTGGACTGGGTGTGGCCGACTCAGCAGACGGTAGCCCTGGGGCAACAGACGGATCAACAGATGACTGTGGATCAACGGACGACTGCGGACTAGAAGGATTGGAGGGGTCGGGCGTCGCGGCTTCCACGGCAGGTAGCGCATACACTCTCAACATCGCTGAGGTCATCACAGCAGTTGTCAAGCAGTGGCCAAGGGGTTTCAGAAAATGCTTCATTACAGCAGACCGTAACACCAGTTGAAACAATAGAGTCAATCGCATCCAGTCAAACCTAAATTCCACTCAGCTCCCTATCGAGTCAGATGCTCCCAGGATGATCGCATCAAACCCGTTGATTAGGGCCTGAAATAGCAGTTCTGGCGGCGAATTTGGCCCAATATTGGGCGATCCGAACCAGAACTTAGTTTAATCGAACTATTGCGGACCTTCAAACCATTGCCACAGCAATTGTGACATACCTGGTTGCTTTTCTTAGGATTCAGCGGCAAGTTTTATGACCCTGTAGATCCCATCCAAACCCTGGCTAGCCCGATCCGGATTGTGTTCAGCTGCTTCATGGCAAACAGTTCAAAACCTGTTGCCCCACAGGTGCTGTAGACGACACAATATTCTTGGCGATTTTGGCCGGATCAAGGCCAGCAGGAGCCGTACCTTAGTCTAGGCCCAATTTCCCCCAATGGAGTCCTGAACAGAAGTGAGGCAAGCCCCGCCTCTACGCCTATTTGCCTGTAGGCTTCAGGAGAATCGGATGGCCTCCCGACAGCTCAGTAGGCTGAGATCTCCCTTGTCAATGATCCTCGTCAAGTTCACTGAAAATTTGTTTTGTCCTGATTTCAGCTTCATCAATTCGGCTTTACACTGACACCTGTCTTGCAATAATGCGCTGTCTAAAATTCACCGAGTTCAGTGGGTTGCTAGCTCTACCGTAGCTCTACCGAGGGAACAGCTCTACCAGGGGAACGACAGCGCGACTGCTGGGAACACTTTCTACTAGCATTAGCATGAGCTGTCGCGCTCTTCACTGAGTCTGGTGTCAACTTCACCTTAACTCAATATGGCGTTCATCAACTGTTTACGGAGTCTAGGTAGTTTTGACTACTAGAAGCCTCTCAGATAGCCTTTGCCGATGCTCAGCTTGAGCAAGTTTCTCAAATTCCAGAGAGGCAGAAGGGGTTGCAACCCTGGATGGCGTTTCGCCCAGCCAAAGTGCTGGTGGGCGGTGCGTCGCCTGCCGATTGGGCTGTGGAATTAGCAGTTTGTCCTGTCCAGGGGCGGTTTAAGGCAGCTCGAGGATAACGATTGCTGCTCAAATGCATCCTGGCCAATTTGATCGCAGCTTCATCAAATCAGTGCTGCCCTGAGAGCGCTGGATCAGATCTGGGTGACGTTGTAAAACATTAAAAGTTACATTAAAGAATATCCTGAAAAACAATTTTTTCAGTGTATATAGCTTGGTAAGTGAAAAACTTACTATAACTAAATGTTTGGGTTAAACGACAAAGTTCTGTAATAAATTTTTCTATAAAACTAACTACAGTTTAAGCTAAAGCAAGGAATGGATAATATTAAGCAGCTGTATGCTTTTCAACATTCAATTGGCTCCCAAAAAATAGTATGAACGCGGCAATCCTCCTAGCCCAGTCTGCTGCTGGCGAACGAAATTTTAGCGGCGCAACCCTGAACGGGGTGAATCTAGAGCACAGCAATCTACAGTTCCATGATCTGCGGCGGGCTAACTTGACCGAAGCGAACCTGAGCCATGCTAATCTACAGGGTTCCGATCTGCGCGCTGCCCGATTCACCGCAGCCAGTCTCTTCCGAGCTAATTTAAGCGGTGCTGATTTGCGACAGGTTGATCTCTCTACAGCTAATTTGCAGCAGGCCAATCTGGACGGTGCCCTCTACGATGACTCGACTCGGTTTCCCTTCGATGTTGACCCACACCAAAGCCAGATGTACAAAATTGCTCGTGGGGCAGTTCTGGCGGCGGCGGATTTGAGGGGGCGCGACCTGAGCAACGTTGATTTGCGAGCTGCCAACTTAGCAAAGGCGAATCTGCAAAATGCGAATTTGCGGGGCAGTAACCTGAGCCATGCCGATTTGAGTCGTGCTAATTTGAGCTGCGCTAATTTGATCAATGCCAGATTGGTTGCTACAAATCTGCAGCAGGCAATTTTGCGACAGGCCAACCTGCGGCGAGCTGACCTGACCCAGTCAACCCTCGATCGGGCCAACCTGTTCGGTACCAATCTGGACGACATCTGTGCCGAACAAGCCAGCTTTCAACAGGCTCTATGTGATATTGCGACCTGTTTCCCGTCTCAGATCCTAATTCACCAACTGGGACTCTATTGGATTGAACCAATGGCCGCTCTGGCTCGGGCTAATTTGGCGGGAGCCGATCTTGTGGGTGCCAATCTGCGGGGCGCTGATTTAATGGGTGCCAATCTCGCTGGTGCCAATCTCGCTGGTGCCAACTTAGCGGGCACCAACTTGGTTGGAGCGAACCTGAGGCAGGCCGAATTGGGCGGTGCCAATCTCACACAGGTCCAGCTACAGGGGGCAGACTTAGCCGATGCCAACCTCACATGCGCCGTCCTACGCGGCGTAAATCTGGCTAACGCAAATTTGTCCAATACTCGATTATCGCTCTAAACGCCTCAGCAATATTTCGGGTTGTAGACTGTAAAACTAATGCTCGACAAATCATGGTTCTAATTGATACTATCTCAGGATAGTTTCGCTGAAATCGTCCTAGTTGAGTTCGGTTCTGAGCAATGCTTTGAGGCTAGAAGTCGCTTCTGCCGCGCAACGAAACATCTGCTTGAGCCTCATCTTACCTTCACAATTTAAGGTCTGATCTTTAAACGATTGCCGACCAGCAATGGACGACATCTGATAGTCTTAGAGACTTCCAAGTAATGATTGATCCTATAATACTGGCAAGAGAACCTTAATCTATCTAACCAAGGTTATTCCCCATGCCGGAACTGAACAACGAACTCAAAGCGCTCTACATCAAAACTGCCCAAAAGCTCAAA
>JBJTUI010000582.1:0-10695 GCA_046080625.1 Elainella sp.
CCGTTGAGGGGCAGCTTCTGTCATCAAGGTTAAGTATGGAGCGACAAATGCCCACTCCTCATCGCTGACATCTGTTGGGTATGCTGTTCTTTCCATACTCCCACTCTAACGAATCCTAAAAGTCCATAACACGCTCTAGGAAAAAAACAAACTCTGGCTCTGGACAGCAGTAGACCACTTCAGAGCAGGCATTCTGGGGTGGGTGCTGGGGGACCACAGTGGAGAAACATTCAAGCCCTTGTGGACGATAGTGGGAGCCTGGAAATGCTACTTCTGGGTCACAGATGGCTGGGGTGTGTATCCCAGTTTTATTCCAGCAGGAGACCAGATTGTCAGTAAGACCTACATGACGAGGGTGGAGGGAGAGAACACACGGTTGCGACACTACTTGGCCCGGTTGCACCGGAAGACGTTGTGCTATTCCAAGTCCGTGGAGATGCTGAAGCACTCGATTCATATCCCCATTCAGCAACGCCGCAAGCGATTAGCTGGGTTCGAGTCCCGCTAGGCACCCCTTCCCCAACACTGCGGTGATATGAACGGCAGTTGAAACCTGGATAAGCAGGCAATTCTAGAGATTATCACATCAAACTAATTCAAAGCCCTGTATCATACTCTGACAGGTGTGCCAGTAGATCTCCTGAAAATCACAAGCTGGAGTTGGGGCAATGACGGCTGAAGAGGCAGTAGCAATTGTCGATCAGGTCTTGCAGCAAGGGCGGCTGAGCGACGTGCAGGAAATTGTGTTTCGGCAATGCTGGGATGGCCAGACCTACGCCGAAATCGCCGAACAGGCGGGCTACGACACGGGCTATATCAAAGACGTGGGGGCTAAACTCTGGCAGATGCTCTCGACCAGCCTGGGCGAAAAAGTCACCAAAAGCAATGTCCAGTCCGTCCTGCGCCGCCAGCAAACTAAACTCCCATTCCCCACCTCCCCATCCCCCCATCCCCCCACCCCCTCACCCCCTCACCCACCCACCCACCCTCACTGCCACTGGGGCGACGCCATCGACGTCTCCAACTTCTGCGGACGTATCCCTGAACTGGTCGAACTCACCCACTGGCTGATCGCCGATCGCTGTCGCGTAGTTTCGCTTCTGGGCATGGGGGGGATTGGCAAAACGTCCCTGTCGATTAAGCTGGGGCAACAGCTGGCCGCAGAGCCGGTAGAGCAGTCGTTTCAGCAGATCATCTGGCGGTCCTTGCGCAACGGACCACAGGCAATGGAGATGCTGGCCGACTGGCTGCACTGTTTAACGGGCTGCCTCACCGCCGAACTGCCGGACGAGTTTGCCGATCGTCTGTCGCTGCTGATCCAGACCCTGCGCACTCAGCGCTGTCTGCTGATTCTGGACAACGCTGAAACGATTTTGCAGGGCGGGGAATATTCCGGCTATTTTCGGGCCGAGCATCAGGGCTATGGCGAATTGTTGCAGCGTTTGGCCGAGCTGCCTCACCAGAGCTGTTTGCTGTTGACCAGTCGGGAAAACCCGCGCCCGCTGATGATTCTGGAGGGTGAGACGCTGCCGGTACGAGCGATGCGGCTGAGCGGAATTGGCGAATCTGCCGCCCGCGAGATTTTGCAGGCCAAGGGCTTGTTTGCGGGCAGCGACGCAGATTGGCAAACCCTGACCGAGCGCTATGCGGGCAATCCGCTGGCTCTGAAGGTGGTAGCCACGACGATTCAGGAGCTGTATGACGGCAACATCGCCGAGTTTCTGGCCGAGGGCGTCACCGTCTTTGACGACATTCGCGATCTGCTCAACCAGCAGTTCCACCGCCTATCCAAATTAGAACAGGGCGTGATGTACTGGTTGGCAGTGCAGCGTGAACCCCTGTCGATTGCCGAGTTGCAGCAGGATCTGGTGCCGCCGCCCAATAAATCCAAGCTGATTGAAGCAGTGAATCGTCTGCGCTGGCGATCTCTAATCGACAAAACGGTGCAGGACTATACGCAGCAGCCCGTCGTAATGGAATATGTGACAGAACAGTTAATTGAACAGATCAGTGAAGAAATTATCCACAGCCAGCTCAATCTGTTTCTCGATCATGCTCTCATCAAAGCGCCGATTAAAGACTACGTGCGCGACAGCCAGCTGCGCCTGATTTTGCAGCCGATTCTGGATCGGCTGATTGCGGCCCTGCGTGGACGTTCTGCGGTCGAGCGCCATCTGGGCCAATTGCTGAATTTGATCCAGGCCGAATATAAATCTGCTGCCGGATATGCGGCGGGAAATTTGCTGAATTTGTTCCGCCAGCTCAAAACCGATCTGAGCGGCGTCAGCTTTGCCGAACTGCCGATCTGGCAGGCCTACCTGGTCGATGTGCCGCTGCATCAGGTGGACTTTTCCCAGACCCAAATTCGTCAGACCGTCTTCGCCCAAACCCTGGGCAGCATTCTGGCCGTGGCCTTCAGCCCAGACGGACGGCTGTTGGCTTCTAGCGACGCCGAGGGCGAAATCTGCCTCTGGCAAGTCTCGGACGGCAAGCAAATTCTGCGCTGCAAGGATACTCAAAATCACTGGGTCTGGTCGGTTTGCTTCAGCCCCGACAGCCAAACTCTGATCAGCAGCAGTGAAGACAAGGTGCTGCGCGTCTGGAATGTGAGCACGGGCGAATGCCTGCAAGAACTCAGGGGACACAGTAACTGGATTTTTGCCGTCGCCTTTCACCCCAGCAGCGAATACCTGGCTAGCAGCAGCGAAGATCAGACCGTGAGAATCTGGAAACTCGATGATGGTGAATGCTTTGGTGAATTAACTGGACACCAGGCCGGGGTGCGCTCGGTGGCGTTCTCACCAGATGGCCAGAAGTTAGCCAGCGGCAGCAGTGATGGCAGCGTCCGAATCTGGACCATGCCGGAGGGCTCCTGTTTGCAGGGGCTCCACAGCCACAGCGGCGCGGTGCGTTCGGTTCAGTTCAGCCCAGATGGCGTATGGTTAGCCTCGGGCGGCGACGACCAAATTCTGCGGCTCTGGCAGGTTGAAACGGGGGAGCTAGTCAGAGAATTTCCTTGCAGCAGCCGGATCTGGTCCGTGGCCTTCAGCCCCAACAGCCAGTTTTTGTTGACGGGCAGCGACGACCAAATCTGCCTCTGGGAGCGCCAAACCCCGGAGTCAATTCGCCAATTTGAGGGCCATAGCGGCATGGTGCTGTCGGTGGCCTTTAGTCCGGAAGGTAGTTTGGCCGCCAGCGGCAGCGATGACCAGACGATCCGGTTCTGGGAGGTAGATACGGGTCGCTGTCTCCAGACCTTGAAGGGGCGCAATAACTGGGTCTGGTCTGTGGCGTTTAACCCGAGGTCGGAAACCGGCCTCCAGCTGGCCTCGGCCCACGAGGATCAGACAGTTCGTTTCTGGCAGGCGACAGGCAGCGGCCCAAACAGCGGCCCAAACAGCGGTGCCGCCAGCCTAGTCTGCGGTCTGGAGGGCCACCAGGGCCGGATCTGGTCGCTCGACTATAGCCCCGACGGTCAATTTCTGGCCAGCGGCAGCGATGACCAGACGATCCGCTTCTGGCAGACTGGGACGGGCCGCAGTTTGAAAGTCCTGCGCGGCCAGACGGGACCCGTGCGCCTGGTCAAGTTCAGCCCTGACGGTCAGCTGCTGGCCAGCAACAGCGGCGACCAGACCGTGAAACTCTGGGATGTCCGGGCGCTCTATGCCAGGCTACAGGGTGAGACCAGTTTGCAGGGCGAGCCGAACAGGAAAACACAGCAGCCTACCCTGGGGCAACAGATCTCTGGATACCGCGATGAATTTGTCTCGGGCCAGTCGGTAACGATGCTATCGGGTGAGTTTGAACGAGTTTTTGCGCTCGATTTCCATCCCCAGGGAGATCGGATCGCGACCGGCAGTGATGACGCCATGGTGCGGATTTGGGAGACCCGAACTGGAACCTGTTTGCAGACGTTAACAGGACACCAAAAGCCGGTTGAAGCCGTGGCGTTTCAGCCCAGGGGCGATCTGCTGGCCAGCGGCAGCGATGATCAGGTGCGGCTCTGGCGGCCCCAATCTGGTACCCAAACTGGCACCCAAACTGGCAACTGTGTCGCGACCCTTAATCCTGGGACGGGACGGGTGCTCTGTCTGGCCTTCAGCCCAGATGCTGATCTGCTGGCAATCGGCGGCAGCAGCGGCTCGATCGTCCTCTGGGATCTGGCGACCCAGGTTGTAGTGGGTGTTCTGGCGGGCCACACAAAAACGGTGCAGTCCCTGGCCTTTAGCGCTGACAGCCAATATCTGGTGTCGGGTAGCGAGGACGAGACGATTCGCCTCTGGTCAGTTACCCAGCAGAGCTGCTGGCAAACGCTGCGGGTGGCGCGTCCCTACGAAGGGCTGAATTTGACCGGTGCCACGGGCCTGACGGCGGCCCAGATCGCGACGCTGAAGCTGCTGGGAGCTGTTCTATAGGAGACTGGGGGGAACCTGCCGTGAATAGAGATTTTTGGGGACGAGCCGTGAATACTGAAGATCACAGACCTCAGACCACAGATTTCGACCTCAGACCTTGCTCACCCCTGCCATGCACCCTTCTTCCTACCTCAACAATTTGGGGCAAATTGCCCAGGCCAGCCAGAAAATCACCCGACGCTTTGGTCAGTTTGAGCGCTCGGCCCCAGACCAGACCCGGCTGTTTCTGTTTCTGGAAATCTTTGCGTGCGAGGGCGGCATCCAGTCCTACGTGCAGGACATTTTTCGCGGATTGACGGCTGAGACTGGCGAGTCTGGGCCAAGCCCCACAGCCGATGTGTTTCTGCTGCGCGACTCTGCTGTCAACGAATTGACCAACGAATTTGCCAGCGAAACCCTGCGATTCCACTACTTTAAACAGACTTCGCCGCGCCGCGACCGGGTCAGATTTGCCAGCCGCCTGTTCAGCTACCTGGTGCAGCAGCGGCCCCAGCATGTCTACTGCGGTCACATCAATTTAGCGCCGCTGGTGGCCCTGTTTTGCCAGCCGCTGGGCATTCCCTACACAGTTCTGACCTACGGCAAAGAAGTCTGGCAGCCGCTGCCTGCTGCCGCCAATCGGGCGCTGCGTCAGGCCGACCAGATCTGGACGATCAGCCGCTACAGCCGCGATCAGGCCTGCTCTGCCAACCAGCTCGACCCCAGCAAAATTCGCCTACTGTCCTGCGCCATCGACGGCACGGCCTTCACCCCCGGAACCAAGTCACCCGAACTGCTGCAACGCTATGGATTGACCGGAGCCCAGGTGCTGATGACCGTGGCGCGGCTCTGGTCGGGCGACATCTACAAGGGCGTAGACGTGACGATTCGGGCGCTGCCTGTCATTGCTCAGGCGTTTCCCGACGTGAAGTATCTAGTGATTGGTCGGGGTGACGACCAGCCGCGCTTGGCCCAGCTGGCCCAGGATCTGGGGGTGGCCGACCGGGTGGTGTTTGCCGGATTTGTGCCCACGGCTGACCTGATGGACCACTACCGGCTGGCCGATGCCTACATCATGCCGTCCCAGGAGGGTTTCGGGATTGTCTACCTGGAGGCGATGGCCTGTGGAATTCCGGTGCTGTCAGGCGATGCCGACGGTTCTGCCGACCCGCTGCAAGATGGCCGATTGGGCTGGCGGGTGCCACACCGCAGCGTCGGGGCTACGACCCAGGCCTGTCTAGAAATTCTGGGCGAGCTGGACAAACGCCACCGGGGTGAAGCCCACGACCAGCGCTGTGACGGCACCTGGCTGCGGCAGCAGGCCCTAGAGCAGTTTGATAAACCGGCCTTCACGCGCCAGCTGCACCTGTTGCTTCGGCAGTCCTGATGCCGCTTGAGATCGCTCGGCCCGCCAGTCTTCAACCCGAGATCCGCACAAAATTGGCTTCGGTTAGGGGCACGGTTGTTCCTACCAGCGTGGCCAGGGTGTTGCCCTGGAACTGGATCAGGGTGTTGGAGGCCGTCTGGCGAATCGTCAGCTGTTCATAGCGCAGGGTACCCGCCAGCCCCAGTCGGTCGGGGCCAGCCCCAAAGTCAAGAATGCTATCGCCCGCTTCGCCATAGGCCAGCACAAAGGTATCAGCCCCAGCTCCGCCCGTCAGCCGATCCAACCCATCGCCGCCCCAGAGCAGGTCATCGCCCTCGCCGCCCAGCAGCGTATCAATGCCGCCATCGCCATAGAGCCGGTCGTTATCGGCCTCACCCTCCAGTCGGTCAGCACCCGCGCCCCCGTAAACCGTATCCTGGCCCGCGCCCGCAGCCACCTGATCGTCGCCTGCTCCGGCCAGAATCAGATCCTGACCTGCCCCCGTGCGGATGCGGTCGTTGCCTGCCCCGGCCAGCACGACAAGATTTCCGGTAATCGTCGGCTCCAGCACGTCAGCCTCGTCGGTTCCCCGAATCACGTTGGCGTCGGGTGGGGGCTGGAGGACATCGAAGAAAATGGCGCTGGGGGGGCCGTAGTTCCCGGCATTGTCCAGACCCTCGACAAAAAAGGTGTGGCGTCCCAGGCTGAGGCCGCTAACATCTACCGTTGCCACCATGGTTTCCACCGGGGCGTCGTAGGTGCCCTCAATCACGGCCATGTTGTAGATCCGCGTGTCGGGTACCCAGGAGGGCTGATCGATCGTATAGCAGGCTCCAGCGGCAATCAGGGGGCGGGGCAGAATCTGGCCTTCGTCGCCCGGTCGGGAACTGCGGTTGCTGTCTGCAAACTGGCGCGTGTCTACGGTGGCCACCAGGGTGGTAAATGTGGTGAAGATCTCGACTCCCTGGGCCGAGCTGAGGCTGAGCGCCGACACGTTTGGCCCCAAGGCCGTCTGATAGGGCAGGTTCGCCGTACTGGCCGCGTAGGACAGGAGGGGCAGCAGCCCCGGCACAATCGTCGTTTCAAACGGAATGCTCTCCTCCAGCGGCCTGCTGCCGATCAGCAGCGTGTAGGCCGGGATGCCGAAGGTTTCATAGGCCCAGTCGGTGGCCGTTCCGGCTGCCAGCTCTTGGCCGCTGCCCTGCCGCACATCGTAAGCGTTGCCAGCCAGGCTGGTGGGGTAGGCCAGCTTCAGGCCCAGGTTGCGCAGGGCGTCGTAGTCAGGCGTCGTCGCGGTTTGGCCGCGAAACGGGTAAAGAATCTGCTCGCCGCCGCTCTGGAGGTCGAGAAACAGACCCATGGCATTGGGCGAAGGCGGCTGGGTCTGGCCAGGGACAGCAAGGGGACGAGCGGTGAAGGATTGCAGCAGGTAGTTGCGCAGGGCAACGGTTTCCGGCTCCGAAAACGGGGCGGCACCCGGATAGGTGGGCGAGGTCGGATTGCGGTTGCGATCGCTCCACTGGGCGTCGTAGTTGCGATCCAGGTCTACCCCCGCGTTGGCGGCCAGGGCCGCAGGCTGTCCCGAAGGCGGGGTGGGGTTAGCGTTTTTGCGGCCAAGGCCTCCCTGCTCGGCCAGTTTGCGCCCGTCCGGGTTGACAATCGGCACGATCCGAATGTTCACGGCATCAAGCAGCCAGGTGGCCTGGGGGTTGACGCCATAGCCAGCCACGAGCTGTTCGGCAAAGCGGGTCGCCAGTTCGGTTGTGGCGTAGTCCTGCCCGTGGATCGCGGCTTGAATGAACAAGGTGGGTTTGGCAAAGGAACTGGAGCGGCCCAGCTGCAGGGCAAACAGGTCGTAGCCCGCTGGCCCGCCCGGCGTAACTTTGTCGTAGCTGTCGCCGATATCTACCCACTGGGCCAGGGTAGGATTGTCGCTGGCTAGCTTTTGTAGCGAGGCATAGGTGGCCTCTACGGTGCGATAGCTGGGAAACTGGGGAATCGTCTCGCGGGTCGAGGCAAGGGCCGCTAGGGCCAAATTAGAGGCCGAAGCCGCAGCAGAGCTACCGGCAGGACTGGGAGTATTCATGGTGATCAGGGGGCAGGGATCAACAGGTCGAATATTTCTGGAGCTACGGTATAAGGCTACACCCTGAGGCCGAGAACCACATCTGTTTTGCGTAACAGCTTTACAGTCATAGCAGCTTCTGTCGCAGCGGTTTCACAGCCGTTTCGTAGGCAGAGCCCCTCCACAGTCGCTCTTGCAGGCTGGTTTCCAGCTGTTGTTCTAGCTGTTGTTCTATGGTTACCCCAAGGGATGGGTATCACAGGGGACATTTACCCAAGGGGCTTGAGGATTGCGCTACAGAGTTGCGCTACGATCGCTTCGATTGGACAATGGCCCGCCGGAACCGCAACGGCAGGGTTTCTAGCAAAAAGGTATCGCTACATTTGAATCGACGCAAGGTATCTACGAGATCTAGCTGACGCACTTCCGGCAAGAGGCTGGAGATCACCTGAATTTTTTGAGATTGGTCGGCGGCCAAAGCCAGGTCAATGCTGTGCAAAAACTGTTCCCGTTCGGCTGGCGAGAGGGCGATGTCGATACTGAAATAGGCCCGCAGGTCGCGTAGCCCTTCGTTCAGATCGACATAGGGCTGCTGCAATTCCCGCTCCAGCGCTCGCAGAAAGTTTTTGGTGCGACGGGTTTCCTGGGCGGCAATCAGCTCGAACCCCAACCGCACAAAGCCGTTGTAGATGCTTTTAATATCGAGGGTGAGAAACACCGTCTCGGTGCGGGCATTCAAAAAAGCCGTGAAGCTAATTCCGGCCCCGATCGCCTTCACCACCAGCGTCCAGTCGATCGGCGGCTGCACCCGAAATAGATCTGTCACCCAGAGCAGAAACACCAGGGCTGGAAACAGCAGCTGGGCCAGCAGCCAGAACCAGAACCCCGGACTTTTGACCGGCTCAAAAAACAGCAAACCTTTGCAGGTTTCTCGCAGCTTCTCCAGCGCCACCGGAATGTTAAATACCCCCGCCAGCAGGGCCGCCAGCCCCAGCAAAACCCCGTTGGCACCCGTCATGGCTACCATGGAAATTCCCGCTGGGCGCTACCCAGTATCGTGAAGCCAGACCCCAGCCCAGCGATCAGTCTGGACCTGAGCCGATTCAATCTAGCCCGATTCAATCTAGAGGGAGCGGAGCCTTGGTTCAAGCGCGATTCCTTTGCAGTCCCAGCGAAACAACAGGGTGGAGGTGGAAATGACCTTTCGCCGTCAGGGTGAGGTAGGTGTCGGCGTCGATGGTCTGGCAGCTGCGATGGCGATCTTTCAGCATCGGAAAGACCTTATAGACAATGTTGGAGGTGGCCCGGTCGATATAGCCCTGCTGCCAGAGGGATCGCACAATCGTCCAGACCTGATCCAAGGTCAATCCTACAACGTAAACCAGGCCCGTTACCGTCAGCGGACGCTTTTCCAGGGCCTCCAGCACGGCCAGCACATTGGCGTCGCTGCTAGCAATTGCTCGCTCTAAAAACAGGGTAAACCCCCGAGCCAACGGCGGCATCTGCGGCTCATGCTTCATTCGCTTCAAGATTTCCCTGGCGGTGTTGGCAAAATCTTCCGCAATCAGAATCGGCACGGCTAAATTCTGGATAAAGTAGGACTGCTCAGCCAAATTGACTGCGGCCTGGGGCGCTGACTGGCTGGAGGACAGCTGCCGGCTTTGGAGCTGGTCATAGAGCAACAAACTGCTGTAGCTCTCTTCGTAGAGGGCGTTGAGGCGACTGTGCTGTTGCAGGACGCTATGCATTTGGGTCAGCAGCGGTTCGGGCAGCGAGGCCGCAGTAGACTGGTTGGCCAGAATAACGCCGATGGTTTGGATCGACTGGTGCAGCGGTCTGGCTAGATCGACATCAAGCTGGGCCAGGGCCAGCAAAAACGCTTTGATCTGGGCAATTTCACTTCGATTCATGGCAGTTACTCCACTTGACCAGGCTGGTTCAGGTCAAACTGGCTTGGCTAATGGGCCTGGGTTAATGTGTCAGCAATAGAATTCTGGTGGACAGCCCAGACCCTGTCTACCCACTTGGGCGGGATTTTCCTAGGATAAACTTGAATCTAGCTCAGTTGGGCGTTCGCCCGCTCAGCATTCATTGCCTGTTGCATTCTGAGTTCACCTATGCAGATTCTGATTATAGAAGACGAGGCTGAGATTGCTCAGTTGATCCAGCTCTACCTGGAGAAAGAAGGGTTTGCCTGTCGCATCTGTCGCGATGGCATTACGGGTCTCCAGACGTTTCAAGACCAGCAGCCCGACCTGATCATTCTCGACCTGATGATTCCCGGCCTGGATGGGCTGGAAGTCTGCGCCCGAATTCGGCAGCAGCCGGGCAGCAAAGATCCCTACATTTTGATGCTGACCGCCAAGGGCGAAGAAATCGACCGAATCATCGGCCTCTCGACCGGAGCCGACGACTACATGGTCAAGCCCTTTAGCCCCCGCGAACTGGTGGCGCGCGTCCGGGCCTTGCTGCGGCGCACTCTGCGTCAGGGTGGCCAGACTCGGGTTTACCAGACGCCCCATTTTTCGGTGAACGTCGAACAGCGGATTGCCAGCCGCCAAACCGAGGGCGGCAACTCGGAACAGCTAGACCTGACCACGCTGGAGTTCGATTTGCTCACCACCTTTATGAGCTATCCAGGGCGAGTCTGGAACCGGGCTCAGCTGATTGAACGCCTCTGGGGCAACGACTTCTACGGGGACGAGCGCGTGGTCGATACCCATGTGGCCCGGTTGCGCAAAAAGATCGAACAGGACCCAACTCGCCCGCTGTTTGTCAAAACCGTGGTGGGAACGGGCTACAAATTTGAAGATGGTACCGATTGATCGGGTCCAGACTCGCACCCGTTCGGCCTCGAATCATCCCGCTTG
>JBJTUI010000583.1:0-3901 GCA_046080625.1 Elainella sp.
GCGGTTCTCCCAGGCCAGCCTATAGCCCGCTGGCAGAAACAGAATCCAGGGCAGGCCGTATTTGAGCAGTTCCAGCAGATAGTACCAGGGCGGCGCACCGTTGTCTTCCACGTCAGTCCAGATTCGCTGGAGCGACTGTTCTACCAGATTCTGGCCCCAGAACGCTTCGCCGTAGTAGGCCCACTGGGCGACATACCAGGCCAGAGCAGGCAAACTGCCCAACCCCAGCCCCAACCAGAAGTAGGGTTGTTTCAGCAGGCGGGGCGTGTCCCAGAGCAAAAACACCAGGGCAATACCACCCAGCAGCAGAGCCACCAGCACCCCCTTGGTGAGGCAGAGCAAACCCAGCGCCCAGCCCAGCCCCAGCAGGTAGCGGTAGTCGCGCCGGGAGCGCAGCAGACACCAGACCAGCAGGATCAGAAAGCAGAGAATCGCCCCGTCCAGCATGGCAAACCGTCCGTTGCGGACCACGGGCAGCGAGGTCAGGTAGACCGCTGTGGCGAACAGGGCAGGCAGGCGGCGGTGGAACAGTTCGCGGCTGAGGCTGTAGAACAGGGGCACTGAAATCAGGGTGAGGCTGGCGCTGGGCAGGCGGGTCGTCCATTCATTGACGCCGCCCAGCCCGTAGAGTCCCGCGATCAGCCAATGCAGCAGCGGCGGTTTGTTCAGGTAGGGTTCGCCCCAGAGGGTGGGGTGCAGCCAGGTGCTGCCCGGATTCTGCCAAATTTCCTTCGCCACCTGGGCCACCAGCCCTTCATCCCAGTCCTTTAAGGGCATCTGGCCCAAATTGATGCCCAACAGCAGGGCTGCGGCTGCCGTCAACCCAATCAGCCACAGGGTATCTGTAGCCATGGCCCATTTTTTCCAGCCCAGGGCGGGAGATGACTGCATCTTCAAACGTCCTCTTGCGACTGCAACTGAAGATACACCAACAGCAGCGCCATGCCCAACAGCAAGGTGGCTGCCGCCGCCGCATAGCCCAGGTCAAACTGGCCAAACGCCTGCTGGTAGATGTAGAACACCAGCAGATTCGTCGAGTTGAGCGGTCCCCCACCCGTGATCACATAGGGCTGTTCAAAGCTGCGCAGGGTAAACAGCGTCGTGGTAATCAGGGCAAACAGCAGCGTGGGCCGCAAGCCGGGCAGGGTAATATACCAGAACTGCTGCCAGCCGTTCGCCCCGTCCAGCTCTGCCGCCTCGTAGCGATTCAGGGGAATCGTTTGCAGTCCCGCCAGAAACAGCACCAGATTGAACCCCAGCTGTTTCCAAATGCTGAACAGGATCATCACCGGCATGGCCCAAGCCGGATCGCTCAACCAGGCAACTGGCGCTATACCCAGCTGAATCAACAGCGCGTTCACCCAGCCATCCGTTTGAAATAGCCAGCGCCATCCCAACCCCACCGCCACCAGCGACGTAATCGCCGGAATAAAATAGGCCGTCCGCAGCACCGCTCGTCCGCTTGCCTCGCGCACGACCTGATCCAGCAGCACCGCCAGCCCCAGCGGCAGCAGCAAACTGGGAATCAGGGTGGCCAGGGTGAAATAGACCGTGTTGCCCAACACCTGCCAAAACTCCGGATCGGCAATCAAGCGGCTGTAGTTTTGCCAGCCCACCCCATGCAGCCCAGCCCGAGTAAAGCTACCGCTGGTGAAGCTGAGGTAGACAAGCGAGGCAATCGGGTAGAGAACAAACAGGCCCAGCAGGCTAAACGCAGGCGCTAGAAACAGCCAGCCCAGCAAAGTATTGGATAGCGAAGGGTTAGATGGCGAAGTATTAAATGGCGAAGGGTCGCCCTGTAAAGGATCGCAGGCTTGAGTCTCTGGGGCCAGTTGGGAGGGCGGTTGATCGGACGGTTTAGCAGTCACAGGACGGGATTGCAGCCTCAGCTAGATGGGGTACAGAAGCCATCCTATCAGGCGGTACCACTGTCCTGGTCTGGGGATGTCATAGCCACGGAACCCAAACCCCTTCTATAAAATTGAATGTTGTGGCAGAGCCGGAGAAAAGCCTGGGACCCTTGTAAATCTGGCCTTTGTAAATACGGCTTCCTCCGGCTGCTCTCGACAACGCGGGCTTCAGACCATCTGCACCTGGGGCCGGGGAATCTGGTCCGGAATCTGCGGATGGGCCAGGCGCTGCTTCAGGCGGTCGCGAAGCTGGCGCTGCTGGTCGAAGCTGCCAGCAATCAGGACGCCGATTTTGCCGACGAGGATGCTGCCCCAGTTGACCAGAATCACGCCGCTGCCCGTGCTGGCATCGTATTCCAGGCCCGACAGATCGAGCTGGTGGAGCGAGCGACAGGCGGTTTTGAAGCTCTCGTTGGCCCAGGTGGCCAGGTTGAGCTTTTCGGCGATGCCGGTGGGATAAGAAGCCCCGTTAAAGCGCGGGTTGCATTCGATGGCAAAATACTGGAAACCCGCTTCAGTTTCAACCACGGCAATGTCAAAGGCGAAAATATCCCGCATGCCCCGGTCGGCCATCCAGTCGGCCAAGGGGTCAAACAGCTCCCAGGGCTGGTGTGGGGAGGGGTAGCGGTTGCCAATGTGGGCACAGCCGTCCAGAATCTGCTCCGTAATGGCCAGCCGCTCGGCCCGCTGATCAACAATCCGGTACTGCATGTTGAGGAACTGGGTTGCCACTACCTCCTGCTGGATCTGGAGGGAAATATTGTCGGCCAGTTCCGTCAGGGCTTGCCTCAGGGCTGGCTCGTCCTGGCAGCGGCAGATCCCGACGCCGTTCACTGAAACAGCGGGCTTGAGGTAGCAGGGATAGGGGAGCGCGGCAAACTGGATTTCAGCTTTGCTAGAGAAGCAGAGGGTGCGGGGTGCGGGTACACCCAGCTGCTCACAGAGTTGGATGAATTTGTTTTTGCAGTTGGTCTGCTCAACCACTTCGGCCCAGCGTGGGTCGAGGCGGCGAAACCACTCGCGGGTGGGGCTGTCCTGGGAGAGGGAGTCGCCAAAATAGAACACCGAAACATCGTATTCGGGATATTCGGTCAGAACGTTGAGTGAGACGGCCCAGATCACGTTCTGGCTATGGGGCAAACCAATCCGGCTGTAGTGAGCGCTAATGGCAGACCACTCGGGGCGCAGATGCGGATGAAGCTGCACAATATCTTCGGGTGCAGTCATGCCCAGAATCCGACCGCAGTAGAGATAATTGCCCGTCACCGCCTCGTGGGTACAGGTCATGATGTCGTGGTTAAAAATCTTGGGTTTACGCATAGAGATTCACCCCAGATTCTGTATGCGGCATTCCAAACATCGGGCTATAATTACCCATCAGCTGCGAGCTGATATCCCTCGCTTTCACAAAACAATTCTTTCGAAGTCGCAAATCAGAGACTCGATGCATAATCACCTCAACTGTTAGCAGGGAACACTGTATACAAAAGCGAATTGCAGACTGTATACAGATTAATTACTTCGGATAGATTATTCTGGAAGAATAAATTCAAACAAACAGATCGATTCGAGCAAGCAGCCAGACAGCAGGACGGGCCAAAGCAGCGTTAGAACCGGTTTGGCAAGGAACTAGTTTTATCTTGATAGAAGCTTAGGAGTCAGAAGCAGCACTAAAAACTAATAGTCTGCATTTGCCGCCCAGATGTCAATAAAGCAATTTTAAGAATTTGGTTGATGCCAAGCAGTTGAGCAGAGCAGAAATAGGCAGGTCGGGCTAAATTGGAGCTGTAGAGCGATTCGCCTGCGGTGATTAGGCTGATATTAACCCTGGAAAAGTTCCCAGAAAAGTTCGGCGTTGCAGAAAGGGGAATGTTGGATTTGCTAGAATAGGGGCATGAAATGTCCTCAATGCGATTCCACTCACTCGATCAAGAACGGGCACCGCAGCGGCAGGCAGTGCTACAAGTGCAAGCAGTGCGGGCGGCAATTCC
>JBJTUI010000584.1:0-6701 GCA_046080625.1 Elainella sp.
GCCGAGATGGTCACGGTGTTGGCCCAGCTATTGCAGATGGTGCGGCTTGGTCCCCAGCGGTTGCTGGCTGCGCTGGCCGAGGTCAGGGGAGGTCTGTCTGCGGCCCAGCAGGTGCAGGTGCTAGAGGAGCTAGACTGCCAAACCCACAGCGGCGAACGGCTCCAGCGGCTCCAGGGTTTGATGCAGACAGCAGGCGGTGGCGATCTGGTGCAGATTCTGGCGGCCTACGATTTGTTTCAACCCCTGTCTGCGGCTCAGTGCGTCAAGGCTATGAGTTTATAAACGAGCTGCGAACGAATTTGTGGACGTTATTAGGTAAAGAATCATGCGTTTAGATCATCCGCAAACTTACCGCAGGCTGCAAATCAACTACGAACGCAACTGCGCCCAAGACTATACGGCTGAGATCGATCGAGCTGTGGAACAGTTCCGCTATGCCGACTGTCAAGACCAGCTCTGGCAGGCCGAACCCTTCTCGCTGCTCTATGGCACGGCCCTTTGGGACGAAGCCAGCCCCAGCCAGCGCCTGATCCTCAACCACCTCTACTGGGTAGCCTACTACAGCCAGATCGTTTCGGCAGAAATTGCCATCATCTATTTCAATCAAACGAGTGCAGCTGGGCTATATGGCCTGGAAGATTTTCGCCTCGTCTGCGACATGCTGGATCTGGAAACCAAACAGGAGCGGTCCCACATCCACGCCTTTCGCACTATCGGCAGGGCCACCGAACTCGCCCTCCTGGGTCAGCCAATGTTCACCTACCCAATGCGGGGACCGTTCACCGAAACGATGGTCTATGCGGATACTAGTTGGTTCAAACAGCGGTGGAAAAGCCTCCAGCTCCAGAGCTTCGGCCTGCTCTCGGCCAACAATCCGTTTCTGGCCTGTCAGTATTTCACGGTGCGGGGACTGCGGACCCTGAACGGCAAGCTGGTGCAGCATCGGCTCAGCCAGAGTTTGGCGGGCAACACCGCCCCGGAACAGCGCCCGATTCCGGCCCAGGTGTCCTACTACCACTTCATGGACGACAGCTTCCACTTCAACAGCTCCACGATCCTGGCCCATGATGTAGTCAAGGCCCTGAAACCGCCAACTGCCTTTGAGCGACAGGTGATGAACCTGGGGATTCGCGGCTGCCAGCAGGATCACTACCATTTCTCGGCGGCAATCAACGGCATCTTCTGGTACGACCCGGCCCTCTACAGCGCCGTCTACCGCGTCTTGCGCTCCCCCAGCTTTGGCCTCGACCCCGCTGCAGCCAAAACGATGATGGCTCGCTGTTTCACCCAGGAGTCGGAGGGGCTGCACCTGAGCTATCAAACCCACCAGGAAGCGATTGCCTCCTACCGCGCCTACCTGGAGAAGGTGGGCTATCTCTGGACTGCCAATCGCCAGCTTTCCTGGATGGCCGCTAACTCAATTCCCCGCTACCTGCGGCTCCAGCAGCGCCAGTTTCGCCAGTGGTGCCGCCAGATCGCCGATCGAGAAGTCGAAGCCCCAACCGCGCCCAGCCTCCAGCCCGACGGGGCATGAAGCCGATATCTTCCTCTAACCTGTTGCTATTTATCTCCTCTCATGTCCTACACCGTTGCTTTTCCTGACACCGACTATTCCACAATTCGCTGTGCCTCAGATACCTGGGTTCGTGATTATTTGACTGTGCAAAATTCACCCGTTCTGTTTGGCTGCCGCACGGGACTTTGCGGCACCTGTGTGGTGCGGGTGTCTGGTCCGGTGCTGCCCGCAGATCGGGCCGAGCAGGAAATTTTGGCTGCCTATGCTGCTAACCCGGAGGCGCGTCTGGCCTGCCAGCTCCAACCCCAGGGCGATATTGCCCTCTGGAGGTCGTAATGCACCCTACCGCAGCAACACAAAATTCGGTGAACCACCCAGAAAATCACCCAGAAAACCACCCAGAAAACCACCCAGAAAACCAAACCCCAGCCCCAAAAACTACCGTCACCTTCGAGGATTTCTGGTACGTGGTGGCCTTGAGTCAGCAGCTGCGCCCCGGACAGGTGTTGAGCCGCACCCTATTGGACGAACGGCTGGTCCTGTTTCGGGACGAGAACGGCGCACCCGTGGCCCTGCGAGATCGCTGTCTGCACCGGAGCAGTCCCCTATCTCTGGGACAAGTGACCCAGGGCAAACTGCGCTGCCCCTACCACGGCTGGCAGTACGACGCCAGCGGCCAAGTGGTCGAAGTTCCCTCGGAAGTTACCCCGCCCCGGCTGGCTCGCTGTGCTCCCCGCTATGCCACCTGCGAACAGGATGGCTATGTCTATGTGCGGCTGGCCACCCAGCCCCAGGAGGCGTTTGCGCCCTTTGTCATGCCCCACTACCACGAGCCCGGCTGGGAAACCGTGCGGCTGATCAACCAGTTTCAGAATACGGTCGTGAACTGCGCCGAGAACTTTATCGATATTCCCCACACGGCTTTTGTCCATCCCGGCATTTTTCGCACCGCCCAGCGCCAGCCGCTCAAGATGACGGTCAGCCGCCAGCAGGGCAGCACCGTTGTCCAGTACCAGAATGAAACCACCAACCTGGGCTGGTACCGTCGGTTTTTGAATCGAGCGGGCCACCCGATCCAGCACACCGACCGCTTCTCTATGCCGAATGTCACCTCGGTGGAATACAACATGGGACCAAACCGCCGTCTGCTGATCACCAGCCAGTCCGTACCCGAAACGGCCAACAGCACCCTGGTCTATACCGATGTCACCTACAGCTACGGCATCTGGAATCAGCTGGCCCGACCGCTGGTACGTTGGACCGCTCAGCGAATTATTAATCAGGATATTGCGATTCTGAACGCCCAGGCCGAGGTGCTACAGCGCTACGGTCAGCAGTTCTCCAACACCTCAGTAGATGTAATTCATGTCTTTGTAGAATCGATCTGGAACGCTATTGCTGAAGGTCGAGATCCGCGAGAGCTACCCGATCAGACCGTTGAAGTTGAATTTCTCGTTTAATCAGTTGAGTCAGGTTGTGATGCATTCTGTGAATCCAGCAGCAAATTTAGTTGTTTTTGGCACGTTTATCGGCCTGCTCGCCTACACGGTGTGCTCCCCTGGAGGCCGACAGCGCCTGTGTCGCAAGCCCAGACGAGACTGGATTCTGGACAGCTGCGGCCTGCTGATCCAGGGAATATTAGTACCCGTTTTGCAGTTCACGGCTGTCTATCAGCTCTACCACCTGCTGTTTCCCCAGGCTCAGGCTGTCCTGCATTTGCCGAATGGGCTGGGTTTCCTGATCAGCTTTGTGCTGGTTGACTACCTCTACTACTGGAACCACCGCTGGCTGCACGGCTGGGCCTGGCGCTGGCATCGGCTGCATCACACCGTCACCGACCTGGATGTGTTGGGGACTTCCCGGAATTCCGTCTGGACGAGCGGCCTGATTCTCTACCTCTGGCTTCATCCGCTGGGGCTCTACCTGCTGGCCCAGCCCGAGGGCTACCTCTGGGGCATGGGGTTGACCTCGACCCTCGACCTCTGGCGACATAGCAGGTTCTCTCTGCCGCAGCCCTGGGCGGGTTGGCTGGGCCGCTGGCTGATTCTGCCCCAGGATCACGCCTGGCACCATGCGGCTGACCGGCTTCCCTGCAACTACAGCGCCAACTTTAACTGGGACCGCTGGCACGGCACAGCCTACCAGTCCGACTCGCCGCCAGAACGCCTGGGTGATTCGCTGGGTGAACTAGCGGGTAAATCACCGAATGAACTGCTCCAGCCCAGCCTGATGCGTCAACTGTTTTGGCCTTGATTCCCTATTTGCTGATAGATCCATGACACCCCTCAGCGTAATTCTGTCCTATTTCCCCAGCCTGGTTTTAGGTTTAGCCAGCTGCAATCTTGTAGCTCTGCTGATTCACTTCAGGATCTACTACCTGTTCGGCCTGGTTTTCTCTCTGTACGGTCTGCCGCTGTTGGTTTATCATCTCCACCAGCGTTTCTATACTCTACAGTCCGGCATTAGCTATTTGGGTAGCGGCTATAGTCCCTGGTGGGGCAGCCATCAGATCCAGGTGATCTATATCGCCCTGCCCGCCCTAGAGAGCTGGATGCGGCTGTTACCGGGACTGTTCTCCCTCTGGCTGCGGCTGTGGGGCGCGAAGATCGGGCGACAGGTCTACTGGACGCCAGGCCTGGAAATTGCCGATCGCGGCTTGCTAGAGGTAGGCGACCGGGTGGTGTTTGGCCATCGTGTCGGGCTCTATGCCCATGTGATTAAACCTGTAATTAAGCCTGTAATTAAACCTGCGGCTAAACCCCAGGGTGAAGATCTGCTGCTCTACCTCAAGCCGATCACGATTGGGGAAGCAGCGTTTGTCGGGGCCGGATCCCAACTGGCTCCAGGAGCAGTGATTCAGGCCGGAGTCTATCTCCCAGCTGCGAGTCAGGTCTACCCGAATCAGACCATTCACCCCAACCCAAACAGGCGGGCCGAACCCGTCGAGGAGGCGACATGCGCTGGCTAATTCAGCAGTTTGCCCAGCTATTGCAGCCTGCCGCCCAGCGGTTCGAGCGGGCCTTAGACCAGCCAGATTTGGCCCAGCAGCAGATTCAGCAGCAGATCTGCCAGCGTCTCACGGCCAGCCGCTACGGTCAGTTTCTCGGCATCAACTCGATTGCCGACTGGCAGCGCGTTCCGATCGTCACCTACGACGACATTCAGCCCTGGATTCGGCCAGACCAGCTGGGTAAAGCCAGCCTGCTGACGCCTGAGCCGATTTTGTTCTACGAGCAGACCTCTGGGTCACAGGGTCCGGCCAAGTGGATTCCCTACACGGGCTCGCTGCGCCGGTCCTTCAACCAGATGTTCTGCGTCTGGGCCTACGACCTGATCCGGCAGGGGCCAGTCTTCTCGACCGGCAAACTCTACTTCTGCATCACGCCCCGCTTCCAGGGCTCAACCGCATCAACCCGCCCTGGTCTAAACGATGACTCGGAATATCTGGATGAATGGCTGCGGCTATTGCTTTCGCCGTTCCTGGTGTCGCCCGCTGGACTTCACGCCGGTCTATCCCCCCAGGAGTTCAAACATCGCCTCTGTATTGCCCTGCTGCAAGCCGAGCGGCTGGAAATCATCTCGATCTGGAGCCCCAGCTTTCTGAAGATTCTGCTGGACTATATTCTGACGCACCGGGTTACGCTCAGCCAGCAGGTCAAACTCAGCCCGGTGCGACGAAGGCTGCTCACCGACCCCGATCTGGAGTTAGCCTGGCCCCAACTCTGGCCCCACCTGAAGCTAATCTCCTGCTGGGATAACCTCTACGCCGCCGACCAGGCCCAGGGATTACGGCAGCGGTTTCCGGGGGTGCTGGTGCAGGGTAAGGGACTGCTGGCCACCGAAGCGCCAATGACAATACCGTTGATTGCTGGACAGGGAACCCTGCCGGTGCTGGACCAGGTGTTTTTTGAGTTTGAAGACGAGCAGGGCCAGATCCACCGCCTGCACGAGTTGACGACAGGCCACACCTACCAGATCATCCTCTCCCAGCTGGGCGGCCTCTATCGCTACCGGATCGGCGATCGGGTGCGGGTCAGCCGCTTCTACCGCCAGACGCCCTGCCTAGAATTTTTGGGCCGCAGCCGCGCCACCAGCGATCTGGTTGGGGAGAAACTGCACGAGAGCTTTGTGCAGCAGGTGTTACAGAAGCTGCATCTGGGAGCTTGCTTCAGCCTGCTGCTGCCCGTTGTCGAACCGGCCCGCTACCTGCTGCTGCTCGACCGCACCGACCCAGCGGCTGATCCGGACAGTCTGGCCAGCCGACTCGACCAGGCTTTGGGCGCATCGCCCCACTACCGACAGGCGCGGCATCTGGGCCAGCTGCATCCGCCCCAGGTATTCATCGCGGCTGACTGGACCGAACGCTGGCTTCAGTTTCGGCTACGGGCCGGGCAGCGCTGGGGCGACCAGAAACTCGCGGTTTTGGCTCAGCCGATCACTCAGGCAGATTGGCAGCGTTTGGCTGGGCCAGATTGGCGGCCAGATGCTTGAACCTTCTGGGGTCGCCCTCCGGTAGAGGCCGCTGCTGCGACTTGCGGGCATAGAGGTTTTGCAGCGTCACCTGCCAGTCGGCAATGATATGCTCCACGGTGGCGCTGGTAGCGGGCAGCGTCGTGGTGACCTGCTGGTCGGCTCCAATCCGCTGTTGGGCCAGACAGGCGCGTCCGCGAATTGCCAGCACCGGGTCTTGCAGCGCCAGATTGTCTAGCTTGGCCAGAATCGGAGAGCGCCAGTCGGCGTGAATTTGCCAGATCTCCAGGGCTAGAGCTTCCAGGCCCGCCACCGCCGCATAGCGCACCACCCACTCGTGGTCGTCACAGACAAACAGCAGGGCATCCAGCGCTTCGGCCTGGGCAATTTCCAGCTCCTCGTCGGCCAAGTCGGCCCATCTCAAGCTGCCCAATCCCTTGGCGGCAGCGCGGCGAACGCTGAGGGCAAAGTCGGCTGTGGCGGCTCCTAGCAGGGTCGTCAGTCCTCTCGGATCGCCAATTTCGGCCAAGGCCCTGATCGCCCAAGCCCGAGCCGTGTAGTTGTGGCCATCCAGCTGCTCCAAAATTGCCGGAACAGCAGCGGTGCCCAGCTTTACCAGCCCCTCCACGGCAGCCACGGCGGCCCCCGGATTGTTATAGCTGAGGGCTGCAATCAGCGTGGGGATGGCTTCTGGGTGGCAAGCGACAGCGAGATG
>JBJTUI010000585.1:0-2655 GCA_046080625.1 Elainella sp.
CTGGGAGAGCCAGGGCACAATTGGCTTCATTTTCGGGATTGGCGTCGTCGTCGGCTTCATCGTCGGCACCGTAATCGTCTACCAGATCCTCTACACCGACGTGGTCAACCACCTGCCCGAATATGCCACCCTCAAGGCCATTGGCTACAGCGACCGCTATCTGCTGACGGTGCTGCTGCAAGAGGCGCTGATTCTGGCGGTGTTTGGCTTTGTGCCCGGATTCGCAGTCGCAGTCGGGCTCTATCACCTCACTTACGCAGCCACCCTTTTACCAATCGGCATGACGGCCAGCCGCGCCTTGCTCGTCTTTCTGCTCACAATTCTGATGTGCAGCGTTTCAGCAGGCATCGCCACCCGCAAACTGCGCTCCGCCGACCCCGCCGATATTTTCTAATGCCTCTCTAACTCATATCCCGTTTTCTATCCCCAACCATTCCTCCCCATCACATGGCCCACCTTCCCACCTTCCCACCTTCCCACCTCCCCATCATCACCGCCCACCACCTCAACCACCACTTCGGCCAAGGCGACCTGCGCAAACAGGCGCTGTTTGACATTAACCTGGAGATCCAGACTGGCGAAATTGTGCTCATGACCGGACCATCCGGGTCGGGTAAAACCACGCTGCTCACCCTGATGGGCGGGTTGCGGTCGGCCCAGTCCGGCAGCCTCAAGATTCTCGGCCAGGAGATCTGTGGAGCCAGCAAAGCCCAGCTCACCGAGCTGCGCAAACAAATCGGCTATATCTTCCAGGCCCACAACTTGATGAGTTTTCTGACCGCAAAGCAAAACGTCCGCATGGCGCTGGAGCTACATGACGGGGAGCCGGACCAACTCGACGCCCGCGCCACGGCCCTGCTGGAGGCAGTTGGGTTGGGCCAGCGGGTAGATTATTTTCCGGAAAGCCTGTCGGGCGGGCAAAAACAGCGGGTCGCGATTGCCCGCGCCCTGGTCAGCCGCCCCAAAATTATCCTGGCTGACGAACCGACTGCCGCCCTCGACAAAAAATCAGGCCGAGACGTGGTGGAGCTGATGCAAAACCTGGCCAAACAGCAGGGCTGCACGATTTTGCTGGTGACCCACGACAATCGGATTCTGGATATTGCTGACCGGATTATTTATATGGAGGACGGCAGGCTGGGGGATGGGGAGGTGAGGGGATAGGGGGGTGGGGAAGTGGGGAGGATGGGGAGGTGGGGAGTGAGGAAATAGCAGGGATTAGGGCTTTGGACTTTGGAAAGCCTGGAACTTGAGAGCCTAGAAGCCGTCCTGGCTGTCGTTTGACTGATCGTTCAGAAACGACCAGCGAATCGGCTCCTTGTCGGGGCAGCTGTCGGAGCCTTCCATCACGCCATAGGGGTGGATTGCGCAGACCAGCATCTGGCCGCCGTGTTCTTGCCCATGGTAGTTGCGGCAGCCTACGCAAACCGGATGTTGATTCAGCCAGGGTTCGACTGTTTGGGTGACGGGTGCAGCGGCTTGATCCAGGGTGGTTTGGACGCCCAGAATGGCTTGTAGCATCGGCTCTAACCACTGGGTCATCTGCTCATCGAGCTGTTCCAGCTTCGGGGCTACCAGTTCATCGATCTGCACTAAAGCCTGATCGACTTCGCTGGCCATATCTTCCGAGAAGTTGAACAGAGTCTCGGCAGCGTCAGCGACTTCTCGCCCGACATCTTCTGCCACCTCTTCAAAGAATTGCCCGACCTCGTTGGCGATTGTTTCAAACGTCTTGAACCAGTCCTGCTGCCAGTTGTCCATAGGGGTTAGTTGAGAATTTTGCAGTCGAGAGTATTTAGATGCGGAAATCGAGAGGAATCCTGCAATGGCCTTCAGGGGGGTGAGGCGACAGGTCCGGAGGCAAATAGATAGTAAGGGCAAATAGATAGTAACGTTAGCTTTGGTGGGAGTGACGTTAGCTTTGCTGGAATGGCTTTGGGCTGGAGTCATTCGCCCATCTGAATTGTCCCAAAGATTGTCCCGAAGATTGGCCCCTCACTCCTGCCGCAGTCGGCGCAGCTCCTCTTGTAGTTTGGCAACCTGCTGGCGCAGATCGTCTACGGCTGAAGGGGCAGAAGCTGGGGCAGAGGTCGCTGGAGGGGGCTGGGTGCCCGCAGCATCGGCAGCCGACACGGACTGATCAGCAGACTCATCCTCGGCCAAAATCTCAATCCGCCGGGGCTCGGATGGGGGCGCGGTTGGCTCCTGCTGGGCTCGATTGACCATATCATCTACCATGCGCTTGGCTTCTTCGGCGGTGATCTCGCCGCGCGCTACCATCTCATCGGCCAGCTTCTGGGCTTGAACCCGCAGGTCGGCCAGGGTGGTGCCTGCCTTTTCCGCAGCGTAGGACGCGGCTCCAACCCCTAAATAAAATGCTTTTTGAACCAGATCGCCAAACCCCGGCATCGCTGTCTCACTCCTAATCGCCCGTCTCTTCTTGCCCGTCGCTATTCCCTAGTACCAATTTTCTGTGAGTCTGCACAGAACGAGGGGTGTGGGGACTCCGTCCCCACAAGGGGGGGCAACCCCCCTGACCCCCATTGATTTTTCGCAGCTTCCAAAAGAATTGGTCTTGCCCCTCGACAAAACGCAACCCTAGAACAAGTGGTAGGGCGGCAGTGGCTCCCCCCACACCCGCTCCCAGCTCGGAAG
>JBJTUI010000586.1:0-8901 GCA_046080625.1 Elainella sp.
CGACCCGCACCGCCTGGGTGAGGCCGTGGGCCAGAGGCGAGCCGCCGCCACAGGGCATGCGTTCCAGTCGGCGCTTGGCCGAAGTAATCGAGCGGGTGGGAGGCAGCAGCACCTCGGCCTGTTCGCCCCGGAAGGGAATCAGCGCCACCTGGTCGCGGTTCTGGTAGGCTTCGGTCAGCAAACGCATCACGGCTCCCTTGGCCGACTGCATCCGGTTCAGGGCCATTGAACCCGAGGCGTCCACCACAAACACAATCAGCGCCCCGGCCTTGCGGGCCAGCCGTTTAGCCCTGAGGTCGCTCTGCTCGACAAACACCTTTTTGCGGCTGCCCGTGCCGCCCTGACCGACAGACCGCTGGCGACGCGCTTTCTGGTAGGGCGCAGCCGAACGCAGGGTGGCATCGACGGCAATTCGGCGCACGGCTCCTCGGGGCAGCACTGGCTTGATGTAGCGGCCCCGGTCGTCCGAGAAAATCACGCTGCGCGACCCCGACTTGCCCCGCCGATTAGCCATCTGGGCGAAATAGAGCACCTCCGGGTCGAGAATCACGCCCTCCGGGTCGAAGACAAATTCTTCCGGGACGCTGGGCGGCTCCTGCTCCGGTTGCTCATCCTCCTCGTTCTCGTCCTCGTCCTCCGGCTCCTCGTCCTGGGCCTGGGGTTCGTCCTGGGCCTGGGGCGGCGGTGGGGGCGGGGGCGGCTGCATCTCGTCGGGCGGCGTCTGGACAATCGTGGAGCGCGGCACAATCACCAGCTCTACAGCCCGGCGCAAATCGTCGGCAATCACGCTGACACGACCATCCAGCGCGGCATTGGCCTTGGCTACCCGCACGGCAAACAGCTCGGCCCGATGACCCTGAACGCCCCCCCGAATCGCTTCATTCACCAGGTAGGCGATCTGCTCGGGGGCAATCTGCACGTCCTTCAGCCACTCGCGGGCCAGGACAATCTGGGTCTTGAGACCGTCAATATCTTCGGCATATTGGGCCAGAAACTCCTGGGGCGATTCGGCAAACTCCGTCGCCTGATCCACCGCCTGCACTCGCTCGTCCAGACCCAGCACTGCGTCCGCCGAGAGGGAAATCGCGATCCGATCCAGCAGGTGTTCCCGCAGGTCGCCCTCTTCCGGGTTGTAGGTAGCAATCAGCAGCGGTTTACAGGGGTGCTGGAAGCTGATGCCCTCGCGCTCGATCTGGTTGCGGCTTTCGGTCAGCGCCCCCAGCAGCAGGTTGGCCACCTGGTCGTCCAGCAAATTTACCTCGTCCACGTAGAGCACGCCGCGATGGGCCTCGGCCAGCAGACCCGGCTGAAACACCGTTTCGCCCCGCTTGATCGACTGGGCCACATCCACCGACCCCAGCAGCCGGTCTTCTGTGACGCCGAGCGGAATCTGGATAAACGGGGCCGGAATGATTTCGGTTTCGGGTTGACGCAGCACCGCAGAGCCGTTTTGCCCCTGCACCAGCCGCGCCAGCGTATCGTCGTCCCACTCGGCAGGCCGGGTCGGGTCACAGTTGCAGCAGGAGCCCTTCACCACCTCAATCGGCGGCAGCAGGGCATGGATCGCCCGCGCCATCACGGATTTGGCTGTACCGCGCCGTCCGGCGATCACCACGCCCCCCAAGCCCGGATCGATTGCGGCCAGCAGCAGGGCAAGTTTGATGGCTTCCTGGCCCACGACAGCAGTGAGGGGAAACGCGGTTGCGGCAGTTGAAGTTGCGAGCGCAGACATGGCTGGGATTCTGTATTACTCAGTCTTTCAACATACCATTCTGACAGGTTGGGGGATGTTTGGGGTGGGGAGGTGGGGAGATGGGGGAGGTGGGGAGGTGGGGAGGTGGGGAGGTGGGGGAGATGTACTGGAAAAGTGTTCTGGAAGTCCTAGCTAGTCTGCCTAGCCTGCGGGAAGGCTCACGGCTACAGCAGGCTTGCTTCATTATTCCGCTGCTTGCGCGCGGGCGGTAGAAATCCGCAGTCAGCTGCTGAATTGGCCCAAAATTCCGGATAAATTCGGTCTGGGGGCTGGGTCTTCAGCTGAAGGATTGCCTTCTACACGCCCTGAATTCATTTTGGGTTTAGCTTAGACCTAGTTACAAAGATCATTCAAAAGTCCATTTCCATATTCTTTTTGATTCGATTTATATATATTCATTGATTTCTTGTACGTATATTTTTAGCTCTATTTTTCGTTGTAACCTCTGGCAGCGGCGGGTTGTCTAGGTGCTAAATAGGACTTCACCGTTTTGGATCGCTACCAGCGCCAAACGGGCTCCGGCGGTGTAGGCGTCTTCGGCAGCAATGGCCTGGACTTCTACCGATTCGGTGGTCTGCTGGAGCTGCTCAATGAAGGTGATTACCTCGTCCCGCTGGTTGTTGGCGATGCTGACCGTGTCGTCCAGGATGCCCGCTTGCCGACAGCGAAACTGGGCCGCTGCGATCAGCAGGAAAATCCGCTCGGCCATCATCTGGTCGGTCATGTTGCTGGCATTGACCGTGGTGGTGGCGATCACCTCACCCTGCTGGAACACTACCTGGTTGGGGGCGGCGGTGGCGATCACGTCAATGCAGGCTTCGCCCGCCAGCACGCAGGGTTCGCCCACCACGTAGTTGCCCCCTGAAATCACCCGCACCACGTAGTCCTGGCCGGTCGAGATCTGGCTGGCCAGCTGGTCCACCTGGGCGTTGGTAATTCGAATCACCTGCCGGTCGGTGCGGGTGGTGCCGGGCTGGATAATTTGGGCGACGAGCTGGTTGGCCCGCTGTAGGAGCTGATCTACAGCTCGCGGGGCGGCGCTGGGCTGATCTACCCGCACCACGCCCCAGGCCAGCGTCTGGTTGCGGAACAGGGTGACGTTGCCGCGTCTCAGGTCTTCGTATTCCCGCTCCAGGCTGTCGCGCTGCTGGTCGAGAAAGGTGATCTGGGTTTCCAGATCCTGAAGCTGGGTTTCGCGGGTGCGGATAGCCTGGTCGCGTTCGGCAATTTCCTGGTCGCGCTGGGCGATCTGACCCCGCACTTGGTCTCGCTGCCGTACTAGCTCCTGGCGGTCGCTCTGGAGCTGCTGAATTTCCGAGCGCAGGGAGGCCGCCTGCTGAGATACGGTGCCCAAAAGCTGCTGGGCCTGCTGGAACTTGGTCTGGCTTTCCACCAGCCGCTGTTGGGTCGATTTGAGCTGGGTCTGGGTCTGGGCCTGCTGGGTCACGGCCTGCTCCAGGGAGCGATTGATCTGGGCCAGCTGACGCTGGGCGTTGCTCTGCTGGCGACGAGCGTTGCGCAACCGGTCTTCAATTTGCTGCTTCTCTTCCGCTGTGTTTTTAAGATCCTCGCGGGCTTCCTTCAGGTTATCCTGAATATTCTCTAGCTCAAACACGCCAGTCCGGAGCTGATCGCTGACGGCAAACAGCAGGCCAAACGTCGATGCCGAAATAATAATTCCCGTCAGGATGGTGATCAGAGTAGCGGTTTGGCGGGGGCGCATGTTGAACAGGCTGAGGCGAGCCTTGCCCACGCGCGTGCCGAGGCGATCGCCCACGGTCGCAATCACCCCACCCAGTACCAACACCGCCACAACCAAGACCAACCCGGTGGTCATGCTTTCTCGAGAACAGAATCACATCCAGCCTACAGTATCCTAAACGAGCGGCGCAGCGTTCCCTCGGTTTGTTTCACTTTTTTCTACGGTTTCCCGGCTTTTGAGCGATGAAGCTACTCTGTCTCAGCAACGGTCACGGCGAAGACGGCATTGCCCTGCGGATTCTCCAGTCCCTCCAGCGTCAGCCCCAGCCGCCCGAACTGGCCGCCCTGCCGATTGTGGGCGAAGGCCATCTCTACCGCAAGTATGATATTCCGATCATCGGCCCGACTCAAGCCATGCCTTCGGGCGGCTTTATTTATATGGATGGGCAGCAGCTGGCTCGGGATCTGCGGGGCGGGCTGCTGACGCTCACCCTGGACCAGCTCAAAGCCGTGCGCGCCTGGGCCAATCAGGGGGGCAAAATCCTGGCGGTGGGCGATATCGTGCCGCTGCTGTTTGCCTGGTGGAGTGGAGCCGACTATGCCTTTGTGGGCACGGCCAAGTCAGACTATTACCTGCGCGACGAGCAGGGCTGGTTGCCGCGCTCTACCTGGTTTGAACAGCTAGAAGCCTGGTCTGGATCGGTGTTTTTGCCCTGGGAGCGCTGGTTGATGAGCCGGGTTCGCTGTCGGGCCGTGTTTCCGCGCGATCGACTGACCCATCAGGTTCTGAAGCGCTGGCCGATTCCCAGTTTTGATCTGGGCAACCCGATGATGGATGGGTTAACGCCGTCGCCTGGCCCATCGGGCAGCCTGCTGGATCTGCTACAGCCACCCGAAACAGTCGCAGCCAATCTGGTATCCGAATTGGGCAGCTCGGAACTCAGTCCTCAGGTGGCAATTGATACTGGGGCTCGGCTCACCTTTCTGCTGCTGCCCGGCTCCAGATCACCAGAAGCCTACGAAAACTGGTCTATTATCATGCAATCTGTGGCGGCGCTGGTCACAGCTCTGGGTAACCAAAAACAGCTACTGTTCCTGGGAGCGATTGCGCCGCAGATCGAGTTTGAACCGCTGCGCCAGCGGCTAGAGACTTACGGCTGGCGACTGCGGCAGGATCAGATAATAAACAGCACAGGCCCGGATGGCTCGCCCGTCCAGACACCGCACTGGATGTTTGAGCAATATCGCGGTCAGCTAATTCTGACTCGGGCGTTTAATCAGTGTTTGCATCAAGCCGATTTGGCCCTGGCCATGGCGGGTACTGCGACTGAACAGTTTGTCGGGCTGGGTAAACCGGCCCTGACTTTTCCGGGCGCGGGTCCCCAGTTCACAGCGCGCTTTGCCGAGGCCCAGACCCGGCTGCTGGGGCCAAGCGTCACCCTGGTCGAACAGCCCCAGCGGGTTGTGGCCACCGTCACGGCCCTGCTGCAAGACCCGGACCGCCTCCAGTTGATTCGGGCCAACGGGCTGCGCCGCATGGGCCAGAGTGGAGCCGCCGACCGGATTGCTGCCCAGCTGATCCAGGAATTCCAGGACCGTTAGCAGGACTGTGAGCAGGACCGTTAGAGCGCAGATTAGGGGCAACTATTGGGTCACCTATTGGGGGCAACTTGGGAGGGGCGCTGCCAGGATTCTCCGGTTTGGCGGTTGAATGTGAAGGAAGGATGAAGTATAGATGATTAAGAAAGCTCAATAAACAAAATTCGTTAAAGAGAGCTTTTTAAGCTTGACGTAGGTTGAATCCAGCAGGGGTGCCTACTGAGATAAATTTCTTTATTAGGTAGGTGTTGTGAGAAAACAAGAGCTGATCCAGCGCTATCGACAAGGTGAGAGGAGTTTTCGCAAGCAGAACCTGAGCGGCCTCTCCCTGGCAGGGCAGAATTTCTCGGGGGCTGACTTCAGCGGCTCGGACATTCGCGGCACAGATTTCACTAGCGCCATTCTGCGCGGCACCAACTTCAGTGAGGTGCAGGCAGGGTTGCAAAAAAGCGAGGTCGTACTGCTGCTGCTGTTTCTGGCTCTGGCCGCGATTCTGCTGGGCGTGGCGGCAGGGTTTGTGGGGACGCTGCTAAACCTAGAGCTGCGGGCCTTTACGAGCTCGTTTGAAGAGGTGACTGCGGGCTGGGCGATGGTGGTGCTGCTGCTGGCCTTTGCCGTGCTTTCAGTCACGGAAGGCATCACGACCGGGTTTAGCGCCTTTGTAGTGGCATTTGGGCTAGCCGTCCTGGTGGCGGCAGTGGGACCAATTTTTTCTACGGTGATCAACCCGATTGCCTTTGCGCTTGCCGCCGCGGTTGCGCTGGCGATCACGATTATGTCTTCGGTTACGCTGTTGACCGTGCTGGCCACAGTTGTGGCAATTGCTGCCCTGCGGGCCTTCGGGCTAAGGGCCGCCGTCGGAATGGTTGCCCTCTATCTGGGCCTGTTCAGCTACATCGTCTCAATCACCAACATCGTCACCTCGGTGGTGCCGGTTGTCCCAGCCGTCATGCTGTTGAGTAGCTACCTGGGCTGGCAGGCGCTTGAGGGCAACCCGCGCCACCGGTTGATTCTGCGGACTGGCGATCTGCTGGTTTCGCGCTGGGGCACCAACTTCCGCGAAGCAAACTTGACCAGCGCCAACTTCTCCAACGTCAATCTCAAAAACGTCAACTTTGATGAGGCCAACCTCACCCGGGTCTGCTGGACCGGAGCCAGCTCGGGCCGTTCGATTGTCCTATCGGGGACAAATTAATGAATTTCCGCTTAATAAATCTCTGCCGTTTGGCTGGGGCCGACCAGGGTAGGCTGGTAGCGGATGTTGGCCTGCTGGAGCCGCTGGAGAGCTTGACCGAGGCGGTCGCAGTCGGCAATTAGGCTAATTCGCACATAGCCCTCGCCGCCCTGGCCAAAGGCATTACCGGGGGTGACGACCACGCCGGTCTGCTGTAGCACCGACAGGGCAAAATCGGTTGAGCCAATGCCGGGGGGAGTGGGCACCCAGAGATACATGGTGGCGCGGGTTTTGGGCACAGACCAGCCCAGCTCGGCCAAGCCGTCGATCAGAAAATCCCGGCGGCTGCGGTAGCGAGCCTGCACCTCGTGCAGATACATATCCGGCAGCTTCAGGGCCGTTTCGGCAGCGGTTTGAAGCGCGGCAAAAATGCCGTAGTCCAGGTTGGTTTTAAGCGTGCGCAGACCCTGGATAATGTGGCGGTTGCCGACGACAAATCCGACCCGCCAGCCCGCCATGTTGTAGGTTTTGGACAGGGTGTGAAACTCGACCCCGATTTCTTTAGCGCCGGGAATTTCTAGCAGGCTGGTGGGCTGGTAGCCGTCAAAGGCCAGCTCGGCGTAGCAGAGGTCATGTACCAGCATGATTTCATGCTTGCGGGCAAAGGCCACCACCTCTTCAAAAAACTCGCGCGGGGCCGTCGCAGCGGTGGGGTTGCTGGGGTAGTTGAAATAGAGAATTTTGGCCCGGTCGGCCACTTCGTCGGGAATGCTGCCCAGATCGATCACCCAGTCTTGTTCGGGCTTCAGGATAATCTGGTGGATCTGGCCGCCCGCAATCAGCGGCCCGCGAAAATGGGCCGGGTAGGCCGGACTCGGCACCAGCACCAGATCGCCCGGATTAATGTAGGCGATCGCCAGGTGGGTCAGCCCTTCCTTCGAGCCCAGCAGCGGCAGCGCCTCCCCGTCCGGGTCAAGCTCGACCCCATAGCGCCGGTTATACCAGTCGGTGATCGCCCGTCGGAAGTTGGCCGTGCCCTCGAAGGGCGGATAGCCGTGGTTAGAAGCATCCTGCAACGCCGCCATCGCCGCTTCCACCACAGGCTGGGGCGTTGGCCCATCCGGATTCCCCATGCCCAGATCGATCAGATCCAGCCCCTGGGCTCGGGCGTTGGCCTTCAGCTCATCCAGGCGAGCAAACACATAGGCAGGCAGAGCCTTGAGGCGGTCGGCGGGGGTAATCCAGGGGAGGTTCATGCTAGGTTCGGGAATCAGGTGAGAGGGATAGACGAAACAGCTGGCAAACTAACCGGTCAATCAATGAGCAAGTAATGATCAAGTAACGGCGAATTAACAGCTGGCAAAAACCGAATGGCCTTGATGATAGCGCCAGAATGATCAGTCGGCAGCGGGCAGGGCCTCTTCTCGGGTTTTTAATTCTGCCGGGGCGGTGGTAGACACCATGGCGGCCAACAGCTGGGTCGGGGTGAGTTCAAACGGCAGGTGGTGAATGTCAGAGCCGGGGCGACAGGCGACTTCGGCGGCGGCCTGAAGCTGGGCCAGGGTGACATCCATCAGGCCCAGGTCGGCCAGACTCTGGGGCAGGCCAATTTCGCCATAGAACTTGAGCAACTGCTGGCGGGCCGTGGCGGCTAGCCGATTGCCCTGCACGGTTTCTTCCAGCCGCAGCTGCACCAGAATGCCGTAGGCTACCTTTTCGCCGTGCAGCGTGCCGTGGCTTTGCAGCAGGTGGGTGAGGCCGTTGTGGACTGCGTGGGCCGCCACCGTCCGACATTGGGCACCGCCCAGCCCGCCAATCACCCCGGCCAGCAGCACGCTGGCATCGACTACTTCCCGCCAAACCGCGCTGCCGGGAGCCTCTAGGGCAGCCACAGATTTTTGCAGCAGCAGATCGCGCAGCACCCGCGCCTGCTGGACGGCGGCAATGATCAGGGTCTGCTCGGAGCTACCGCTGCTGACCGAAGCTTCATACCATTTGGCCAGGGCGTCGCCAATGCCAGCTACCAGGGTGCGTCGGGATGCGGTCTGCACCAAATCGTAGTCGAGCACCAGCAGATCGGGGCAGGTGGCCAGGGCCACGTCATACTGGAACGCGCCCTGCTCGGAGTAAATATTGGAGAGAGCCGTCCAGGCGGCACAGGTGGCAGCCGAGGTTGGGACGGTGACAACGGGCAGCGCTGCTTGGAAAGCCAGCAGCTTGGCAGCATCAAGGGCTTTACCGCCGCCCACCCCAATCACCAGATCGGCCCCATGCTCAGTCAGGGCTGTGTGGAGAGCCGCCAGACTGGTTTCACTACAATCGGCTCCGTAGTCAGCAAAGGCCAGTTCGAGGCCAAATTGGGCCGCCGTGGCGGCTAGCAGGGGTTGCACCAGGGGTTGGCTCTGCCGACCCGCCACCACCAGCGGCCTGTGCCCCAACCGGGCGATGGTCGCCCCTGCCTCAGCCAGCGAACCGCGCACCACCCGAGCCGGAGCCACAGCCAGGCCGGTTAGTTCTGGTTCACCAGCGCTGCGACGCGCTGCTAAATCTGTAATATCTGCCATAACCTTAGTCGCGATTACCTTCCCATCAGGTAACGATTACTCTACTATACTTAGCCTTTTTCCTACTGGCCCAGTACCGGCCCAGAACCGACTCAGAGGGGCTGATTGCA
>JBJTUI010000587.1:0-8161 GCA_046080625.1 Elainella sp.
CCCTGATGGTCCACATGATTCTGACTGACCACCCGCGCGGTACGGTGGTGGTGCCGGTGAATGCCTCCAGCGTGGTCGAGCAGATCGCCCGTCGCCACGACGGCAAGGTGATCCGCACCAAGGCCAACCCCACCGCCCTGACGGAAGCCTGCCACACCAACGCCAATGTCGTGCTGGGCGGCAGCGGCGAAATGGGCTTTATCTTCCCCCAGCTCCACCCCGGCTTTGACGCCATGTTCTGCATCGCCAAGCTGATTGAGCTGCTGTCGCTTCAACAGCGTGAGTCATTTGGCACCGCCCCCCGCACCCTGGGCCAGATCCGGGCCGAACTGCCCCGCGTTTCCCACCGCAGCCTGACGGTGCGCTGTCCCTGGGCGGTGAAGGGGTCGCTGATGCGGCATCTGGTTGAAACCCACCCCACCGAAAATCTGGATCTGACCGACGGGGTGAAAATCTTCAACGCCCACCACGATAGCTGGGTGCTGGTGCTGCCCGATGCGGGTGAACCGCTGGTCCATCTCTATGCCGACAGCCACAATCGCGGCTGGGTAGACGAAACGCTGCGGGAATATCGAGCCCACGTCCAGGAATTTGTCGATCGGGACCAGTCGCTGGAGGTAGTCCAGGAGAGCGAGTTTGAGTAGGCTGGATGCGAAAAAAGTCGGCAAATTTTGGCGAAACCGATGTCGATTCTGCTGGTTTAGAGTACAGTTAAAGAACCCAATAATTGATACATTTGTACCTAGATTCACCCCACCCAACCCGTTCTCTGAACTAGGAGCATTTTAGGAGAGTCCTATGAACAGCATTGTCCTGATGGCCGAAGTCGTCCAAGACCCGGAACTGCGCTACACGCCCGACAACCAGACGCCGATTGCTGAAATGTGGGTGCAGTTTTCCGGCCTGCGCGAGGAAGACCCGCCTGCCAAGCTGAAGGTTGTGGGCTGGGGCAATTTGGCCCAGGAAATCCAGGAGCGCTACCACATCGGCGATCAGGTGATCATTGAGGGCCGCTTGCAAATGAACACGTTTGAGCGCCAGGAAGGCTTCAAGGAAAAGCGGGCCGAACTCACTGCCCAGAAAATTCACGTCCTAGGGGCTGGAGCCAGCCTTACCTCGGTTGCTGCCCAGCCCGCCGCATCTGCTGCATCCGCATCCACCACACCTGCTCCAGCCGCTGCCCCAGCCGCCAAGGCTAAACTCGCCGCCAATCGCCCTCCTGCTAAGGCCACTGAGCCCGCCAAAACCCCGGCCTACGCTGCGCCTGCCCCCGAAGCCGCAGTGGACTACGACGAGATCCCGTTCTAGATCGCCTGGAGAGGTTCTGGATTTCGTCGAATTTCTCCAGTCTAAACAACAGCGGCCCTAAAGCCATCTCTGGCCGACTCCAGAGCGTTCTACACCAAAATTTCTCTAGCTGTCTGCGGATTCGTCAGACGGCTGTTTTGATTGGGCTAGTTTGGTCAGAATTGGGGAAACTCGTTAGAATTTAAGGGCGTCAGAAAGTGGCAAAACCGCTAGGCTTGGGATACCATCAGGTACTTACACGCTAGATGTAGAGTTTAGATGTAGCATTTCACCAGCGCTTGATTCCGTTTCGACAGCCAGCTTTTAAGAAATCGCCCCTAAGACCCATTAGCCAACCGACACATAGGCATTCATCATGGTTCAAGACCTCGAACGTACCCGTCAAGATTATCAACTGCCCTCCTCCGCCCCGGCGGCCAACCCGGTCTTCTTCCGCACCTACAGCCGCCGCGACATCACCGCCGATCAGCAGCGCGAGAGCTGGGAAGCCGTCTGTAAGCGCACTCTGGGCGGCCTGATCAAGCTGGGCAAGCTCACCCCGGAAGAGGCCGACCTGATCGACCAGATGCAGCGCCAGCTTAAAAGTATGCCCTCGGGTCGCTGGCTCTGGGTGGGCGGCAGCCTCTGGATCGAACGGCCCGAAAATTTCTCGGGTGCCTACAACTGCACCAGCACTAATGTCGTGGACTGGCAGGCGTTTGGCCTGATGATGGATCTGGCGATGATGGGCTGCGGTACGGGTGCGGTGCTGGAGCCAAAATATATCAACCAGCTGCCGCCAATTCGCAATTCGCTCAAGGTGGTTCTGGGCAGCCCGATTGGCACAATGCCCGCCGATCAGCGAGTCGAGCAAACCGAGGTGCAGGTTGAAGGCAACCGGGCAACGATTCGGGTGGGCGACAGTCGCCAGGGCTGGGTCAAGTCCTACCAGACCCTGCTGGAGCTCTCCACTGACGAGCAGTTCACGGGCGAAGTTGAGGTAGTCATCGACCTCAGCCATGTCCGTCCAGCGGGCGAAAAGCTGAAGGGCTTTGGCGGTGTCGCCAACCCAATTCGTCTGCCCGACCTCTACGAACGCTGTACCCGCATTCTCAACAAAGCCGTGGGCCGTCAGCTCACTTCAGTGGAATGCTGCCTGCTGATCGACGAGGCGGCGGCCTGCGTGGTGGCAGGGAACATTCGCCGCTGCCTGCCTGAAGATGCGCTGGTGCATACCGATAAAGGTCTGGTGCCGATAAAGGACGTACAGGTAGGCGACCGGGTGCAGACGCCGCTGGGCTTCCGGCGCGTGGTCGATAAGTTTGACCAGGGCATGCAGGATGTCTACGAAATTGAAACCAACGCCACCCTGCCCCGCGCCACGCTCAACCACCGGCAGGCCGTACTGGCCGACGCCAAGGGCGCAATTGTCTGGAAGCAGGTCCAGGAGCTAGCCCCAGGCGACCGCCTGATCCACAGCAGCCAGGTTCTCCCTGGCACCTTCACCCATTTGCCCCAGGACTTCACCGCGACTCGCCCCTCCCAGAGCCGCACCGTCAAGCCGTTGATCATCCCCGACCTGACGCCGGACGTGGCCTGGCTAATTGGTTTCACCCACGGCGATGGCTATGTGGCGCTAGACCGCAACAAGCACGACAAGCCCTATGGCCGGATTGAGTGGGCGATGAACGGCACTGATGCCGTTTTACCTCAGCTTCGCGCCAAGCTGGATGCGGCGCTGGCCCAGTTCGGCCTGACGGCAACCCACGGCATGGTGCAGGGCGAAAACACCGCCAAGTCGGTTTGCTCCTCGATTCGGCTGGCCGAATATTTCCACCGCCACATCAAGCAGCCGGGGGTCGCACTCCAGGTGCCCAGCTTCATCCTGCAAGGCTCGGTGGATCTCCGGGCTGCCTACCTGGCCGGTCTGATGGACAGCGATGGCGCAGTCAACAACCGTCCGCCGCATCTGGTCACAACGGTGTACTGCAGCTTTGCCCGTCAGGTGGGAGCCTTGCTCTCCAGTCTGGGCATCGCGGGCCGCATGACGATCACCCAGCCCCAAACCGCAGGCTGGCAGGCTAAATATAACCTGACGATTCCGGCCCTCAAATCCCGCTACAACGCCCTGATTGCGCCCCACTCGGCCAAGGGTCTGCTGCGGCAGGGGCTCAAAACCTGGGGCTTCACGGTGCCGGGGCAGCTGATGCGCGAAGCCTACAGCTACAGCGAAATGCGGGTGATGGGCTTTCAGGGCGCGGTAGCCGTAGACTCGAACTACGAGCGCTACCTGGCCGAATCGGACGTTGATCTGGAAATTCCGGTCACGGTGAAAGGGTTGGGCAGCTACGACCACGTCCAGACCTACGACATCGAAGTTGAAGAGGCCCACTGCTTCTACTGCGACGGCTACCTGACCCACAACAGCGCCGGAATGCGTCAGGGCATCAGCACCGACCAAGCCTTTGCCGAGGCCAAGGAAAACCTCTGGCAGCAGGATGCGGAAGGCAACTGGCGGATCGACTCAGAGCGGGACGTGCTGCGGATGGCCAACCACACCCGCGTCTTTCATGTGAAGCCAACTCGGGAGGAAACGATCGAGGCGGTGCGGAAGCAGTTCTATTCGGGCGAAGGTGCGATCCAGTGGGCTGGGGAAGCAGTAGCACGGGCTAATAATGATCTGGTGAACACACCCACACTCAAGTCTGAGTTCTTGGCTGCCTACAGCCGGGGTAAAGCTCAGGAATGGCTGCAGGAACGTTGTCCGAATATGCCAGAAGCAGAGCTGGAGCATCGCTTGGGACGCTATGGATTGAACCCGTGCGGCGAAATCCTTGGTGAAAATTTCCACTGTAATTTGGCTGAAATTCACCTGAATCAGCTCGATCCGCATAACTTCAAAGAACAGGAGGACGCCTTCACGGCAGGGGCGCTATCGGTCGCGACTCTGTTAAACCACCAGTTCCAGGAACCGCGCTACCAATATTCTCGCCAGCTTGACCCGATTGTTGGTGTTTCATTCACTGGCTTGTTCGATTTCTTTGTGCAGGCGTTTGGCAGCGACTGGTTGCGCTGGTGGGAACAGGGCCGTCCCGATACCGTAGCCGGACTGGAATTCAAGCAGCAAGAGCAGGAGTATTTGACCCGCTGGAAAGAGATCGTGCATCGCGTTGTCTGGGACTACTGCGACCGGCATGGCCTGAAGCGCCCCAACCGCTGCACCACCGTTCAGCCTGCGGGCACCAAATCGCTGCTGACTGGCGCGAGTCCCGGCTGGCATCCGCCCAAAGCCCAGCGGTTCATTCGCCGCATCACCTTCCGCAAAAACGACCCGGTGGCGCTGGCCTGCCTGGAATACGGCTACAAAATCGTCCCCTCCCAGTCCGACAAGGACGAAAACGGTAGGCTGCTGGACGACGCCTTTGACCCGCGCTGCACCGAATGGCTGGTCGAAATTCCGGTCGAAGTCGCCTGGGCCAACCTGCCGGGAGCCGATCAGGTCGAGATTTCCCGGTTCTCGGCCTTGGCCCAGACTGATTTCTACATGCAGGTGCAGAAGCACTACACGACCCACAACACCTCGGCCACAATCGAGCTGCGGGAAGCGGAAGTCGAAGATCTGGCCGAGCGGCTTTACCAGGCGATCCAGAACGACGAGGGCTACATCTCAGCCGCCCTGCTGGCCCGGTTCGACGACCACCAGACCTTCCCGCGTCTGCCGTTCGAGCCGATTTCCAAGGCCCAGTACGAACAGCTCAGCCGCGAAGTTTTGGCCCGTCGCCGCACCGACGACTTCCAGGAAGCCCTGCGCCGCTACGACTCTGGCGAACTGTACGAGGCCGGCCCAGCTGGCTGCGACAGCGATAAGTGCCTGCTGCCTGACCAGAAGTAGCGCCGCGTCACTCAATCACCACGTAGCTCAATTAGTGATAGCAAAGCAGATGGCGGGTTCTAAATCGGACTTTCCATCTGCTTTTGCTGCGATTGAGATTAAGCAACTAGCGATTCAGAAATCTGTTCAGCTACATGCGACTGGAACAAATCCAATCGATCTTCCCATTTTTCTCGGAAGTCGTTAAAAGCGTCAAAGCGATAAGAGCGCGTTTCCAAATAAAAGATTAAGACATTTCCTGTTGTTCCCCCAATCGTTGCAGCATGATACGAATCATCGCACCCTGAATCATCGCCTCACTCATCTCTGGCAATAGCTCGTAGTCCTTGCTCAACCGCCGATTCTGGTTCAACCAGCCAAACGTCCGCTCTACTATCCACCGCTTTGGCAGAACGACAAAACCCGCCTCAGTTCGCTTCACAACCTCCACCTTCGCGCCGCACATCTGCTCAATCACCCGTGCAAAGTTCTCGCCCTGATACCCCTGGTCTACCCAAAGCAACTGCATCGACTCCAAGGCCGTTTTGTCCGCCTCATGTACCACAAACATCCCACCCTTCTGCTCGGAACAGTTCGCCTCTATCACCAGCACTGAAATAATCAGCCTCAGCGTGTCTACCAGGATGAATCGCTTGCGACCCTTGACCTTTTTGCCGCCGTCGAAGCCATAGACCGCCCCTTTGCTTGGTGCGCGTTCCCTTGCGCCGTACGACGGCGCGGGGTCGCATCCGCTTTTTCCGTCGTTTTGACGCTCTGACTATCAATGCTGCCTGCTGTGGCTTGCGGCTTCTTGCCCACTGAAACTCGCACCTCTCGGCGCAACTGGTCGTGGATGGCTTGCCAGATGCCTTTCCTCTGCCAGCGGCGGAAGTACTTGTACACCGTTTGCCATGCGGGTAGGTCTTTGGGCAAGTCACTCCAGATGCAGCCGTTGTGGATTTGGTAGAAGATGGCGTTGAGGATTGCGCGTTCATCCACTTGACGTTTGCGGCCTCGACCCACGGCAGGTGGAGGTAAAAGGGGGCGGATGATTTCCCACTCCTGGTCACTCAGGTCGCTGCTGTAGCGCTTAGCAGCGCGTTGGCTGGCACGATAGAACCGGCGAGGTTGGAGGGTTGATACCATGAGGCAAAGCAGCTAGACTTCTCTGTTGATCTTGATGCAGATTCTCTGTTAAACCCCTCTGCTTTAGCTTTTATTTAGAAATGCGCTCTAACCTGCCCCTCCCCCCGAATGCACTACCTGACACTGAGTACAGAGTCCAAAAAACTCCAGCGTGTGGTAGAAAATTTTGAACTGATAGGACTGGTGCAGCTGATTCTCTAACTCATGCACCGGGCAGTGATCAATTGGGATTGAAGCACCGCATTGCAAACAGGTGAGGTGGTGTCGGTCTTCTTGCAGCGTGCTGTAGAGCGCTTCGCCGTTGGCTTGGGGCCGGGACTGGATCAAACCCTCCAGCTTCAGTGCCTCCAGGGAGCGGTAGACCGTGGCCAGCCCCATACCTTCGTTGCGGCTGCGGAGTTCTAGGTAGATGTCCTGGGCAGAGAGTGCCTGACTTTGGGTCTTGAGCAGATCCAGAATGCGCTCTTGGCTACGGGTGCGGGGGGATTTCATGGAGGGCGGGGAGATGGGGAAATGAGGGGATAGGGAGTGGGGGCTGGCGGGAGCGGTTGCTTCCATCATAGGCTTTCGTCATAGAATGGGGTCTATGTCTTTGCGCAAACCGTTGTTGAGCAAACCGCCGTGTCCCAAACTGCCCTGTCTCAAACCTACCAAGCCTTTGTCTATGTCACTCTGCGCCCCTCCGTGCTCGATCCGGCGGGTACTGCCGTGCAGTCGGGCCTGAAGCATATGGGCTACGACAATGTAGAACAGGTGCGGATCGGCAAATACGTCGAAGTCGTGCTGACCGCTGCCAGCGAGGCCGAAGCCCGCGAACAGCTCGACCGGATGTGTGACCAGCTCCTGGCCAACCCGGTGATCGAAAACTACCGGTTTGAACTGACGGCCCAGGCTTGAGCCCAGGAAACCAGGCGAAGCAGGATAGTCTTCCAGTCTCCGCCTAGCCCCATTTAGCGCCGCCGCAGGTAGCCGGTCGTGGCCCATTCTGCGACATCAAACTCCAGCAAGAACGGGTCGGATGGCGTGGGTTGGGTGGCTAGCCGCATCAGCACGTCGTTGCTACCGGGAGGCAGGGAGGCAATATCTCTGCGACCATCGCCGTTAAAATCACCCGTACCGTTAAATCGGCCTTCGCCCCAGGTGTTGGGGGTGGCGATTGTGCTGGTCTTGAACGCCTGACCATCTGACAGGTGCAGGAAAATCTGGCCTTCGCGGGCTGAGGCCAAATCTGTGAGGCTATCGCCGTTAAAATCGCCCGCCCAGCTGTAGGCACCGCCGCCCCAGCCGGTCGAGACAGACCAGTTTTCCTCGTCGAAACCGCTGCCGTTGAACAGCCGCAGTTTCACCGTACCGCCAGGAAAGGCCGAGGCCAGATCGACCAAGCCATCGCCGTTGAAATCACCCGGCCAGTTGTAGCTCGATTCCCCCCAGCCTGGCGAATTGATCGTTGTGGTTTTGAACTGGTCGCCCTCGGACAGGTGTAGATAGAGATTGCTGTCTAGGGCCGTGGCGATGTCTGTGAGCCCGTCGTTATTAAAATCTTTGGCCCAGCTGTAGCCGGAGCCGCCCCAGGGTGTAGTCGCCGACCAGGTTTCCAAAGTGAATTGCTGCCCGTCAAACAAGCGGATCACCATTTCGCCACCGGGACGGGCTGAGGCAATATCGACAAAGCCGTCGCCGTTGTAGTCGCCCGGCCAGTTGTAGCCCGGATCACCACAGATTTCGGGCGTGGTCAAGGACAGGGTTTCGATGCCGGTGCGGGTCGAGAGGTGCATGTAGACGTTGCCGCCCAGGGCCGTGACAATATCCGATTTGCCGTCGTTATTGAAATCCTCGACCCAGGTATATTGGCGGCTG
>JBJTUI010000588.1:0-5027 GCA_046080625.1 Elainella sp.
GCAATTGGAATCTCTCTGTAATCCTGGGATTGATTGCGGTGATTCTCGCCACGATTAACGTGATCGGTGGATTTCTCGTTACGGATCGGATGCTGCAAATGTTCAAGAAAAAGGAAGTCAAAGCATGAACGAACTGTTGCCATCAACGATTCAAATCAGCTATCTGATCGCCGCCTCTTTGTTTATCATCGGCTTGAAACAGCTGGGTTCTCCGGCCACGGCCCGACGCGGCAATCTGCTCGGCGCAATTGGCATGCTGATCGCGATTGTCGCCACCCTGCTCGACCAGCGGGTGCTCAACTACGAGCTCATCCTGGTCGGAATTCTGATTGGCTCAGCCCTGGGAGCTGTGATGGCCCAGCGGGTGGAAATGACTGCCATGCCCCAGATGGTAGGTCTGCTGAACGGGTTTGGCGGCGCGGCTTCTGCCCTGGTGGCCGTGGGCGAGTTTAACAGCCTGCTCAGCTCAGGCATCGTGCCGCCCCTCGACGAAAAGATCACGATTGTGCTCAGCGTCCTGATCGGCGGTATCACCTTTACCGGCAGCCTGCTGGCCTTTGCCAAACTTCAAGAGATGATGCCCGGTGCGCCGATCACCTTTCCCTTCCAGCAGCCAATTAACTTGGCCCTGCTGCTGGCCTTTCTTGTCTGTAGCGTTTACCTGGTTCTCGACCCGAGCAACATGACCGCCTTTATGGCCATGACGCTGCTGTCGCTGGTGCTGGGTGTACTGTTCGTCCTGCCCATTGGCGGAGCCGACACGCCCGTGGTGATCTCGCTGCTCAACTCCTTTTCTGGACTGGCGGCTAGCGCGGCGGGGTTTGTGTTGGCCAACAACATGCTGATCATCGCCGGAGCGCTGGTGGGCGCATCGGGAATCATCCTGACCGAAATCATGTGTCGGGCCATGAACCGCACCCTGGCGAACGTGCTGTTCAGCGCCTTTGGCTCCAAGCAAACGGCAACCGCAGGCTCCAGTGGCGGCGCTGTACAGGACAAAACCGTGCGCTCGATCGACGCCGAAGAAGGAGCGATGATGCTGGGCTATGCCAAATCGGTGGTGATTGTGCCCGGCTACGGCATGGCGGTGGCCCAGGCCCAGCATTCGGTGCGCGAACTGGCCGACCAGCTAGAGCGGCTAGGTGTCGATGTCAAATACGCCATCCATCCGGTGGCTGGCCGGATGCCGGGTCACATGAACGTGCTGCTGGCCGAGGCCAACGTGCCCTATACCCAGCTCTACGACATGGAGGATATCAACCCCGAGTTTGAGCGGGTGGATGTCGCCCTGGTGATTGGAGCCAACGATGTAGTGAACCCTGCGGCTCGCCACAACGAAACCAGCCCAATCTACGGGATGCCGATTCTGGAGGTAGACAGAGCCCATCACACGATCGTGATCAAACGGGGCATGAACGCAGGCTTCTCGGGCGTTGAGAACGAGCTGTTTTACGAAGACAAGACCGTGATGCTGTTTGGCGGAGCCAGAGATGTCGTTACCCAGCTCGTGGCTGGCGTGAAGGAGCTGTAGAGTTAGGGCTGCGCTAGGCTCTCCCAATTACGGTTTTACGGTTACAAACTCTCGTAGTTACAAACTCTAATCACGGGGCAGGAGTTAAGGCTTCTGCCCTGTTTGTTTTGAGATTTACAGCGATTTTCATTTCAGTTAGCTAAAGGAGGGGGTGTGGGGGCGGTGCCCCCACGCAGGGGCGTAGCCCCTGCACCCCACTGTTAATCCGTGGTTGATTGATCTGAAAACTGCTGTAATTTAGGGGTGTAATTTAGGGGGCAACGGTTCAGCAAATCGCCAACTCGGTCTGATGTTCTACAGCATGCTCTACAGGTCGTTCTACGGGTTCTGAGCAGAGTTCATAAGCAACTGCATCTTTTCACAGGTTTCTCGTACCCAAGTCGCATGATCCAGCCCTTTAGGAAAATCCGGTCAAGAATCAGTAGCCAGCAAATAATCAATCAGCTCGACTACCCCGGCCCCCCGCTCCCCCTGGGCTACCCAGTCGGCCTGGGCTTTGACAACGGGCAGAGCGTTGGCCACAGCCGCCCCAAAACCACAGAGTTCCAGGAGATGCAGGTCGTTTTCAGCATCGCCGACGCCGACTGTCTGGGCGGGCGTCAGGTCGAGTTCGCCCAGGGCCGCCTCCAGCCCAAAAGCCTTATCGATGCCTTGAGGCAGAATCATCACGGCCCGTTTGTTCAAAATCACCTGGAGGTCGAGGCTGCTAGCCTGGATCAGCGCTGTGGCGACCCGGTCGTAGGGCTGCCAGGTGGCGACAATAATTTCCCCTACGGTGAACGGATCGAGCTGGCCAGACTGGATTAACTTAGCAAATTCGCCGCCAGATATCGATTCACTAATCGCTTCACCTCTGCCGATCTGCTGGCGGAGCGCCTGCACAAAAGCCTCCGGCGGCCTGCTGGCCAGCAGCTTTGTGGTTTGGCTGGGCGGATGGTAAAGCACCGCTCCGTTTTCTGTCACGACCCAGTCAAACAGCTCAGGCGGGGCATAGCGGGGAAAAATCGTCAGCCAGTCCTGCATCATTCGGCCCGTTACCAGAATCAGCTTGCGTCCCCTGTCGCGCCAGCGCTGGAGGGCAGCCAGAGTAGCTGCGTCAACCGCGCCTTCCGTGGCGATCGTGCCGTCATAATCAGTTGCGAGAGCGAGGTAAGTCATATCCACTTCTATACCAACTTGCTTTTTATGCCAACTTGCTTTTGAGACAGGATTGCTATAAATCCTCGAATCCTCCGCTATTATCTCGCTAGCAGCTTGAAACGCGCTGTAGCCTAGGAAAAGTCTGCCGAAAGGCTGAACAGCAAGGCTGTCCAGACAACGCATCACCAGGAGTCCCTCTATGAAAGGAAATCAAGTTTTATTGACTGGCGGAACTGGCGGATTAGGGATCAGCGTTACAGCTGCTGTGCTGGCCCAGGGTGCAGCCCAAGTGACAATTCCCTACATCAGGGCTCAGGAAGTGGAGCGGTTGCAGGGACGGCTCTCGCCTGCCGATCTGGCTCGCATCCGGTTTGTCGAAGCGGATCTGACCCGTGAAGCCTCGGTCGAAAAGCTAGTCAAGGGTCTGGAGCGGGTGGATGCCCTGATCCATCTGGTGGGCGGCTTCTCCATGGGAAAAACCCACGAATATGCCTACAGCCAGTGGCAGCAAGACCTCGACCTCAACCTCAACACTACCTTTCTGGTTTGCAAACATGGCCTGGGGCGGATGCTGCCCCAAAACTATGGCCGAATTGTCACCGTGGGGTCGCGGGGAGCCATACAGCCCGGTGGCCAGCTCGCCGCCTATTGCGCCGCCAAGGCGGGTGTAGTGGCCCTGACGCAGGCGATTGCTGACGAAACCAAGGGCACAAACATCACGGCTAACGTCGTGCTGCCCAGCATTATTGACACGCCCAGCAACCGCGCTGCCATGGGTCCAGACCAGGCCGATCGTTGGGTCAAACCGGAATCCCTGGCAGAGGTCATCTGCTTTCTGGCCTCAGCCGCAGCCAAAGATCTGCGCGGAGCCGCTGTACCCGTCTATGGCGATAGCTAGGGGCCTTGATCAATTATCTTCTGAGCGCAATCATGGGCTTCAGCTCCTAGCTTGGTTGATTGAGACGGGCGTGGTTCTGCTGAGTCCTCAAGGTTTCTGACCGAATGGACGACAAGCCCGAGGCTATCTAGCTCAGGCCACGCCGAATCGCCCCTAATCGCACTTGATTAACAGCTCGCCTTCCGGTTGGCCGGTCGAATCCAGCTTGCGGTTGCGCAGCATCATCCGGGTGCGCCAGCGGCGAATCGCAATCGCGGCTCGCACAATCGGCGGCAGGTAGCCATTTCGGGCCAGCAGCTCGGCCTCGTCGGGCAGGTCGGTGAGGCGGGGCTGGACATGCAGACAGTCGGACAGTCGGCCCAGGTAAGGCTCCAGATTGAGGATGCGGAGAATCTCGTCGGCAGACTGGTAGCGATCGCGCACCGAAATCTTCAGCATTTTGTCGAGCACTTTACCGAAATGCTCGCTGACGTAAACGTGATCCTGCCAGTTGACTTCGCCTGTAACCGAGTCGTAGCTGAATTCCATCGGCGGCTTGCCAGTCAACATATAGAGGCAGGTGACACCCAGGGCAAAAATATCGCTGGAATAGGTAGCCCGCAGCGACAGCTGCTCCGGCGGCGCGAAGCCGAGTGTTCCCACAAAGTGGGTTGTGGTAGCTCGGTGGCTGGTGCTCTGGCTGGCATGGGCGAATTGTTCCTTCACGGCCCCAAAATCGATCAGCACCAGTCGTCCGTCGTCCTGACAGCGAATAATATTTGGCGGCTTGATATCGCGGTGGATCACCTGGTGCTCGTGGATGTAGCTCAGGACCGGCAGAATTTCGCGCAGGAACTGCTTCACCTCCTGTTCTGACAGGGTGCCGCGACTGCGAATTTCTTTGGCCAGGGTGCGGCCTCGTACATATTCTTGCACCAGATAAAACTCCCCATCCACCTGAAAATATTCCAGCAGGCGCGGGATCTGGGCATGGCTGCCGAGCCGACTCAGGATTTCAGCCTCCCGCTCGAACCGCTGGGAGGCGCGATATAATACCACCGGATTGCTGACCTTGGGGCAGAGCAGCTTGATCACACAGAGGGGCTCCGCTGGCAGCGAAACATCCTTAGCGAGGTAGGTGACTCCGAAGCCACCCCGCCCTAATGTTCGTAAAATCTTATACCGATCCCGAAACAATTGCTCTGTCCCACAGAGCAGGGCCAGAGAAGTTTGATACTGGGGATTGGTGCGCAGTTTATCAAGCTTGGGAACGGATGAATCCATCGGAAAAACCAGGGGTGGGAATAGGTCAAATGAATAAATCTTGGCCTAGTAGATGCAAGTGACGCTTTAAACAGAATCTTAAGGCAACCGCACTAGAACTGGCAGCTATCAAACCGTTGATCTTGATCACATCCCGTTTCAAAAATTTTCACCAAACGTTATCAAACGTTGCCATCACACCATCGACAAGCAGCG
>JBJTUI010000589.1:0-5413 GCA_046080625.1 Elainella sp.
CCTCAACGTCTATTACGGCGAGAGCCACATCCTGCGCAACGTGGATTTGAGCGTTCCCAAGGGCGAGATGGTCTGCCTAATTGGCCGCAACGGCGTCGGCAAAACCACCCTGCTCAAAACCGTGATGGGTCTGCTGAAGCCTCGCAGCGGTCAGATTCTATTGGGCAGCCAGCCGATTCTAGCTAAATCGCCCGACCAGCGAGCCCGTCTGGGAATTGGCTATGTGCCCCAGGGCCGCGAAGTGATCCCGCGCCTGACGGTGAAGGAAAACCTGATCCTGGGATATGAGGCCCGCACCCAGCGCCCCCGGAACTCCCAGGAGATCCCGGACGAGATTTTCGAGCTGTTTCCGGTGCTGAAGGACATGCTCTGGCGGATGGGTGGCGACCTCAGCGGTGGACAACAGCAGCAGTTAGCCATCGCCCGCGCCATTATGGGCCAGCCCCAGCTTTTGGTGCTCGACGAACCGACCGAAGGTATCCAGCCCTCGATCATTCTCGACATTGAGGCCGCCGTGAAGCGGATCGTGGCCGCCACCGGGATTTCGGTGCTGCTGGTCGAGCAACACCTGCACTTTGTCCGGCAGGCCGACCGCTACTATGCCATGCAAAAAGGCGGCATCGTCGCCTCTGGCCCCACCAGCGAACTCAGCAACGAGGTGATCCAGCGGTTCCTGGCAGTTTAAGCCCTTATCAGCGCCTTATCAGCAACGCCAAAATGTAAGCTTAAGATAGCTAAAATCCTGAAATCTCTGACGGTCTGTTCGGAGGCGTTCACCCATGACTCAAACTGCGCCCAAGCTGATGACAATGGCCGAGTATCTGGCCTACGAGGACGGCACCGACAGGCGCTATGAGCTGGTGGATGGAGAGTTAGTCGAGATGCCAACGGAGTCACCAGAAAACTGTCGGCTCGCCAAGCTGTTGATGCTGGAATTGGCTAAACACCTGCCGATTCTGCTGATCAACCTCAAGGATCTGGAAATTGCCGTCAGCGGCAAACGGGCCAAAGTGCGCCTGCCCGATCTGGCGGTTCTGAGTGAAGAAGGTTATGCAGCTTTGCAAGGGCTGCGCCGAAACACGGTGACACAGGATATGCCGCCGCCAGTTCTGGTCGTAGAAGTGGTGTCGCCCGGATCAGAAAACCGCGACCGTGACTACCGCTACAAACGCACCGAATATGCGGCCAGAGGCATCAACGAGTACTGGATTATTGATCCGGAGATGCAGCAGGTGACGCTCTGTTTATGGGTGAACGGTCAGTACGAGGACAAGCTGTATCAGGGCGACCTGCCGATCGGCTCGACGGTGCTGCCCAACTTCACCCTGACGGCAGCCCAGATCCTGGCTTTTGGGCAGGAATGAGCAAAGATATTGAGCTGCGACATCTGGCTGTGGGTTAAAGTCTGTGCGGCCAAACTGGGCAGAGCCAAACTGGGCAGAGGATGATCTTTGGCGAGGAAATGGTGATTGGAGACGGTGCGGGTTAGGACGTTGAACCGAGCCAACTATGAATGCAACGAACCACAGCATCTGGCGAATCTCGCTGGCCCGAAGGATGGCTCCTGATTTCATAGCCAACCCGAAAGTCGGAGCAGCCTTTGTGTTTGGTTCAGCAGCGTTGGGTTTTTCAGACCAGTATTCTGATCTAGAGCTGGGCTTTGTCTGGTCAGAGTTGCCCTCGGCGTCAGAACTACAGGCCACTGCGCAGCGAGTCGGCGTCAGGAATTGGCAAATCGAATCCTATGGAGCTACAGGGCAGGCTTGGTTAGAGCAGTATGATCTGGACGGCATGAAGGTTGAGGCGGGCCACTGGGCCAGCACCACGCTAGACGGCATCGTGACCGACGTGGTCGAGCGGTATGATGTGACGCAACAGGGTCTGCTGTTCGAGAAGCAGACGGTGGCCTCCCATCTGCAAAATGCTGTTGTGCTGCACGGCGAAGCCCTGATCAACCGCTGGCAAGACCAGCTTTCTCCCTACCCTGAAGAGCTGGCGGTGGCGATGGTACAGCAGCAGCTCAAATTTCGCCCGTTTCACGGTCAGGAAATCCTGGCGGAACGCAATGAAATTCCCCTGCTCTACGAAAATCACTCTGCAATTGTGCGCTGGCTGCTGAATCTGCTGTTTGGGCTAAATCGGATCTATCACCCTGGGTTTAAGTGGACGAGCTACTGGGTGAACGCCATGGCGCTCAAACCGCCCGACCTGTTCCAGCGGCTAGAGCGGGTGTTTCAATCAGATGCCATTAGCGGCACCCGCGAACTGGGCCAGCTTGTTCAGGAAACCTTTGACCTGGTAGAGCAGCATTTGCCCCAGGTTGACCTCACGCCCCAGCGCACCACCTTCAGCCAGCTCTATCCCAGGTGGAAACTGCCCAACAATTACGCTTGAGCCTACCGAGCAGCTTCCCGGTTAGCCAGATCGATCACCGCCTGAATTGCGGCTCGGGCCTGGGGGCTGTTGTGCCAGCAGGTTGAACCTAGCAGCTCGGAGATTTGTTGGGTCAGATTGGCGGCGTCTTGGCCCTGGAGGGCGGTCAGGGAAGCGTAGCCCGCCTGTTCTAGCCTGCTGATCACCGTTGCGCCTACGCCCTTGATCTGGAGCAGGGCGGCTCGTTCCTGGTCGTTAAACGGCATGGTCTGGCTCCTATGTTCTGGCTCTCTGCTACGGCAGCTTGGCCTTGATTCTAGCGACCCTTCTGCTCATTCGCTCTGCCCTGCAAGGATCAGCAGATTAGAGTACGCTGATGCATGTAGGCAATCGGTTCACTATTCCATCCCACTTATTCCATTCCACTTATGTCAGTTTCGCCTCCGCTTTCCAGCCGCCCCTCGGCCAGTTCATCGACCGGCGCTCTGGTTGAGATCGAAAATTTGTCGAAACAGTACCAGGAAGGCGAAATGCAGCGAACTGTGCTCGACCAGGTGAATTTAACCTTTGTTCCCGGCGAGTTCATCGTGCTGCTGGGCCGCAGCGGCAGCGGTAAGAGTACCCTGCTAAATTTAATCAGCGGCATCGATCAGCCGACGGCAGGCACGATTCGAATCAACGGTCAGCCGATCACCAGCCTAGACGAACGCAGCCGCACCTTAATTCGCCGTGACCAGATCGGGTTTGTGTTTCAGTTTTTCAACCTGATTCCCACCCTGACCGTGCTCGAAAACGTCACCCTGCCCCAGGAGTTGGCGGGCCAGTCGTTCCAGCAGGCCCAGAAAGCGGCCCTGGAAATGCTGGCGCTGGTGGGTTTGGCCGACCGACAGCAGACCTACCCCGACAAACTTTCGGGCGGGCAGCAGCAGCGGGTGGCGATTGCTCGGGCTTTGGTGCATCAGCCTTCCCTGATTCTGGCCGACGAGCCCACCGGTAATTTGGATGAAGAAACCGGCCAGCGGGTGCTGGATCTGCTGCTGAGCCTGACCCGAGAGGCGGGCAAAACCCTGATTATGGCCACCCACAACCCCGATATTGCCCAATCGGCTGACCGGGTGCTGCGGGTGCAAGAGGGCCATTTGATTGCGGGCCTGTAGCACCGCTTTCTAGGGCAGTTTCACTCAAACTGTTCGTGGGATAGTTGAACAGAGAATCACCGACCTGCTAAGTTAATCGAGGCATGTGCCGCATGGCACAGAATTGCTGAGCCCGATCTCAAGCCCCACATTTTTCTCTGGTATTTCAGCTTGTCCTAGTTCTATGCGATTGATTTTATGCAAGTAGTAGCCCTCGTCCCTGGCGGAATCGATCAGCAGATCCTGTTCTTTCCCACCCTAGATGATCTGAAACAGCGCTATCCTGACGCCGAAATCGATGTGGTTGTGGAACCCCAGGCCAAAGGCGCTTACCGCCTGTCGCGCTCGGTGAACGAAGTGCTGACCTTCGACTATAAGGATCGCAATAGTCCAGCCGACTGGGCTAACCTGCTGGGTTTGCTGCGCGACCGTGGCTATGAGGCCGTGCTGTCAGCCGGGGGGAGCGGTCTGGCCCTGCTGCTGTGGCTGTCGGGCATTCCCAGACGGGTCGGCTACGGCAAGGGCAATGTCTTTTTGACCAACACGGTGCCGCTCGACTCGAATCAGTATGCGGCCCAGGCCTATCACGACCTGCTGCAAGGGCTGGATATCGATCAACCCTGCCCCGAACTGGCGATTCGGATTCCCAAAGTCGACCAGGACTGGGCCGAAGCCGAACGCCGCCGCCTAACTCTGAACGGCTATGTGCTGGTGCATGGCAGTGACGCCTACCCGATTGCCAGCTGGCAGAAGGTGATCCAGGAGTTTCAGCAAAAGCAGCCCGATATCCCGATTCTGCTGATTCAGGACGAGGAAAATCCCAGCTGGATTAGCGCCCTCAGCCAGTCCTGCCCCGGATTGAAGGTGAGCCAGCCCAACAACGTGGGCAAACTGGCCGCCATGATCGCCAGCGCCAATTTGGTTATTTGTACCAAGTCGGTGACGATGCAGCTGGCCGTGGCCCTCCAGGTCTATACCCTGGCCCTGCTGGGTGCAACTGACCCGGCCCTGGTGCTGCCCCAGGCCGACCGGTTTTTGGGCATTAAAGCTGCTACCAATCAACTGGCCGACATCGCGCCCGAGCAAATTTTGCAGCGGGTTCTTGAGGGCTAAAGCCGATGTTGGGACTGGTGTTCCCCAAGCTAGACCGCCGCGACCTGCGGGCCTTTACGATTTTGGCCCTGTTTTTTGGCTTTCTGATTACGCTGGCGGGCCTGGGCGTCACCAACCGCATGGCCAGGGCCGACCGCATCAAGCATCTGCTGGCAACCCGCTCCTGTCAGCGCTGCGATCTGGATGGAGTCAATCTAGCCGGAGTCGAGTTGCCCCAGGCCGAACTGGAAGACGTCACCCTGAGACGGGCCAATTTAAGCCGGACTAACCTGCGGGATGCCAGCCTGCTGCGGGCGATTTTGAGCGAGGCCAACTTGCGAGAAGCCAAGCTGGGCGGGGCCAACCTGGACGAGGCAATTTTGAACCAGGCCGACCTGACCCAGGCCGAGCTCACCAATACCGACTTCAGCCGGGCCTATCTGGGCGATTCAATTTTGCAGGACGCGCTGCTTGTGGGGGCCGATCTGGGCGAAGCCCAACTGGTGCGGGCCAACCTCAGCCAGGCCAACCTGCGGGATGCCAACCTGGGAGGCGCTGATTTGAGCCGCGCTAACCTGCGGGCTGCCGACCTACGGCGCGTCGATTTGGGTCGGGCCGACCTGGTCAACGCTATTCTGGTCGGGGCCAATCTATCGCGGGCTACCCTGTCCCGGTCTGACCTGAACCGGGCCAATCTCAGCCGCACCAACCTGCAAGATAGCAATTTGGGCGGAGCCAACCTGAGTAACACCAATTTCTCCGGGGCCGATCTGAGCCGCGCCTACCTGGGAGAAGCCGACCTGAGCGAAGCC
>JBJTUI010000590.1:0-5086 GCA_046080625.1 Elainella sp.
CACACCGGGCGGCGCATACCAGAGGCGGCCCTGCTGACCGCGCCCCTGGGTCTGCCTGCGGGTAAACACCACGGCTCCATGGGGCAACTGCTGGATCTGTTCCAGCGCCCAGGTGTTGGTGCTGGGGCAGGTGTCTAGCTCGTAGAGCCAGGGCAGGTCGGGGTGGGGAGGCAGATTGGCAGTCACGGATTTATGGATTCTACAGTGTATATCCAGGGAATATATCCTAGTCAACCAGCCTACCGTTCACTAACTGCTCTGTAAACGCCCGATGTTCCGGTAACTATCCCCCTGCTGGGTATTCGCAAACCATAGTCTATCGCCCGAAATCACCGCCCATCACTGTCACGCCCATCACTGTGACAACTCCTGAGAACATCAGCACAACGCCGCCAGAGCCGATCGCTGGATTGCCAGAACCGTGATCAGATCAAACTTCGGACCAGCCCACGATATCTCGATGGAGGGGGTGAACGCTAGGAAGATACAATCTGAGAAAACACAAGCTAACGACTGCCATGGATACTGTGAAATACCTGCTGGCAGAACACCAAATGCCAACGGCCTGGTACAACCTCCAGGCCGACCTGCCAACGCCGCTTCCGCCCGTGCTGCATCCCGGTACCCAGCAGCCGATCACGCCCGAGGATTTGGCTCCCCTGTTTCCGCCCAGCCTGATTGCCCAGGAAGTCAGCCAGGAGCGCTGGATCGAGATTCCAGACGAGGTGCGGGCCATCTACCGCCAGTGGCGACCTACGCCGCTCTACCGAGCCAGACGATTAGAAGCCGCCCTCGACACCCCAGCTCGTATCTACTACAAGTACGAGGGAGTCAGTCCGGCTGGCAGTCACAAACCCAACACCGCCGTGGCCCAAGCCTATTACAACAAGCAGGCGGGCGTGAAGCGGCTGATCACCGAAACCGGAGCCGGTCAGTGGGGCTCTTCGCTGGCCTTTGCCGGAGCTTTATTTGGCCTGGAGGTGCTGGTCTATATGGTGAAGGTCAGCTATAGCCAGAAGCCCTATCGCCGCGCCCTGATGGAAACCTATGGGGCCAGAGTGGTGGCCAGTCCCAGCGCCGAAACCGCAGCCGGTCGCGCCATTTTGGCGGCCCATCCCGACAGCACCGGCAGTCTGGGGATCGCGATTAGCGAAGCGGTGGAGGTGGCGGCCCAGGACGAAGCCAGCAAATATGCCCTCGGCAGCGTGCTCAACCATGTACTGCTGCACCAGACGGTGATTGGCCAAGAAGCTTTGGCCCAGCTCGAACTGGCGGGGGACTATCCCGATATCGTGGTGGGCTGCACGGGCGGCGGCAGCAACTTTGCGGGTATCGCCTTTCCGTTTTTGGGAGCCAAGCTGCGGGGCGAGCGCGATGTCGAGATCATTGCCGTTGAGCCCGCTGCCTGTCCGTCCCTGACTCGCGGTAAGTATGCCTACGACTTCGGCGACACGGCCCACCTGACGCCTCTGGTAAAGATGCACACCCTGGGCAGCACGTTCGTACCGGAGGGCATTCACGCCGGCGGCCTGCGCTACCACGGCATGGCCCCGCTAGTCAGCCATGTGGTCAACCTGGGTCTGGCCCAGCCTCGGGCCGAATACCAGCTCGGCTGTTTTGCCGCCGGACTCACCTTTGCCCGCAGCGAAGGAATTTTGCCAGCCCCCGAAGCCAACCATGACGTCAAGACCGCAATCGATGAAGCCCTGAAATGCCGGGAATCGGGCGAGAGCAAGGTAATTCTATTCAACCTCTGTGGCCACGGCCATTTTGACATGCAGGCCTACATGGACTACCAGGCGGGCAAGCTGATCGACACCGAATACAGCAGCGAGGAAGTGGCGCTGGCGCTGGCCGGATTGCCGACTGTGGGGTAGGGCGGGGTGGATCACGGCTCGCCTGTTCACTAACTCACCAGTTCGCCAGCTCACCAGGGCAGGGGGCTGCCGTCCCAGGAGAAGAACTGGCCGCTGCTGTCGGGGGGCAGGTGGGCCAACACATCCAGCAGCTGGGCCACGGTGCGCTCGACGCTGAACAGCTTGTCGGGAGGCACATTGCGCTGGAAGGGTTGCGATAGCCCCGTGTCGGTTGTGCCGGGATGCAGCAGCACCACTCGGGTTTTGGGGCTCTTGCGGCCATATTCAACCGCCGTCGTCCGCATCAGCATGTTGAGCGCCGCCTTGGAGGCCCGGTAGCCATACCAACCGCCCGTCTGGTTGTCGCCAATGCTGCCAATTTTGGCCGAGATGCAGGCCAGCAGACTGCGCTGGCTTTGTTTGAGCAGCGGCAGGACATGTTTGGCCAGCAGCACCGCCCCGATACTGTTGACCTGGAAATAGCGCAGCAGCGGTTCCGCCTGCACCTGCTGGAGGCTCTTTTCGGGCTGGATGTCGCCTTCGTGCAGCAAGCCAACGCAGTAGAGCACCAGATCCAGACAGGGCGCTTGGATCTGGGCCACAGCTGCCGCGATCTGGGCTTCGTCCGTGACATCCATTTGCAGCAGGCTGAGCCGAGCGGGATCGGCAGCGGCCAGAGCCAGCAGTTCGGCAGAGGGCTGGCTGCGATAGGTGGCATAGAGCTGTTTCAGGCCCGGCTCCTGCAGCAGACGCCGCACAAACCCCAGGCCAATCCCCCGGTTGCCGCCCACAATCAGCACCTGCGCCAGCGGCAGATCTGCTAGGGAAGAGCTGTCTAGACCCGAACTGCCCGCCAGCGTCATAGCAGACTAGAATCGAGGCTTTCCGACTCTGCCAGGCTCTGGGGCAGGTGGATGCCGCATTCCTGCTTCAGGCCGTTAAACCGCGTATCGCGTTCGTTCTGGTCAGCAGCGGTGAGCGGACGGCTGGAGTGCCAGTCGCCGACGGTGACATAGCCCTTGTCGAAGAAAGGATGGTAGGGCAGGTCGTGCTGCATCAGGTATTCGTAGATTGCCTTAGAGCTCCAGTTGAGAATCGGCGAAATTTTGTAGAGCGCCCCCTGCAGGGTTACGACCTTGAGAGATTTGCGGTGTTCGGTCTGGTCGCTGCGCAGGCCCGCAATCCAGCCGGTGGCCTTCAGCTCGCGCAGGGCGCGCTGCATCGGTTCGACCTTGCGGATTTGGTCGTAGCGGTTGAGCGATTCCACATCGTTGTTGGCCCAGAGCCGTCCGTAGAGCGCTTCCATCCGGGCCGGGCTGAGCTGGGACTGGTAGACCTTGAGGTTGAGCTGGAGCCGCTCGGTTAACTCTTCGGCAAACCGGTAGGTGGTATTGGGCAAATAGCCCGTATCTACCCAGATCACCGGAATCTCTGGAACAACCTGGGTCACCATATGCAGCATCACTGCCGAGTGAATCCCAAAACTGGTACTCATCACCAGCCCATGACCCAGCGCATCTACTGCCCACTGCACCCGTTGGGATGCGTCTACGTCAGCCAGCTGCTGGTTGATCTGTTCTAAATCAAGGGTGGATTTGAGTTCTGCGGTGAATGAACCTGGAATTGGCCCTGAAATTGAATTTGTAAGTGAACCTGTCATTGTGCCTGTTGCTGTACCTGTTACTGCACCTGTTACTGCACCTGCCATTACGTCTTTTTTGGAAGCTGCTGTTGAAGCTGTTGTGGAAGCTACTACACCTGTCATTACGCTGTTCATGGGTGGGTTTCGCTGGTCTGATCGGTAGTCTAGGGAGTGAACCTTTCGCAAACGAGTTACTCAGCACTAGCCACCTGCCTTGATCCCGCGCTTCGGTGTCCGATAGCAATGGCTTGCCGAGAAAAATAATCTCTAGCAATCTTCCCATAGATTTTGCCTGCTATCGCTCCTCGGCCCAGATTCGCGTTCAGAATTTGACCCAGATTCAGGTAGCTTCAGAACCCACTCTTCTCCAATCCTAGCGAACTGCCGCCAAATCGATTGACCACATTCGCTCCAATAGGTCTGGAAACGGTAACATCCCCCCGGCCCAAGCTCATCCACAGGCCCAATATAAAAGGAGGCCGAGCCAATGCCCCGCCTCCCCATATGCCTATTGCTCCAAATCTGTAGTTCAGCGCTGTAGCTCAGACCCCCAGGCAGATCTATGGGCCAAATCTATAGGCCGAATCTACAGCACCAGATCAATCGTCATCTTTTTGGCCTGAACCAGGCTCTTCAGCCGCTCCATCGCCTTGCGCTCGATCTGCCGCACCCGCTCCCGCGACAGGTTGAGAATATTTCCCACCTCTTGCAGGGATTTTGCCGTGCCGTCATCCAGGCCAAACCGCAGGGCAATCACTTCCCGCTCCTTGTCCTTCAGGCCGTTGAGCAGATCGGTAATCGTTTCCTGCTGGGTGAGCGTATCCAGCATGCTGTCGGGGCTGTGGAAATGCTCGTCAGCAATCAGATCGCCCAGCTCGCGGTCTTCGTCCTTCCCGATGCGGTGGGAAAGAGAGGCAGTCGCGTTGCTTTTCACGAATTCGATGATCGTCTTAGCCCGCTCTTCGTCTACACCTGACGCTTCAGCGACTTCAGCCAAGGAGGGGGCGTGGCCGAGCTGTCCGGTAAGCACCGCCCGGCTCTTGCGCAGCTTGTTATATTTTTCGCTGATGTGGATCGGCAGGCGAATCATATTGTCCTGTTCAGCGATCCCGCGCGTAATCCCCTGGCGAATCCACCAGTAGGCGTAGGTCGAGAACTTGTAACCCTTGCTGATCTCAAATTTTTCCGCGCCGCGCCGCAGCCCAATCGTGCCCTCCTGGATCAAATCCAGAAAGTCCATACGCTTGGATTTGGTCAGGTATTTTTTGGCAACAGCTACCACCAGCCGCAGGTTATGGACCACCAGCTTATCAACCGCCCGGTGGTAGGCCTTCATGGCCTTCTGAAGCTGCTCCGGTGTCAGGTTGGCGGCTTCAGCCCAGGCTTCCAGCGAGGGAGGAATTTCGGCATCGCCCTGCAGCTTTTGCTGGATTGCCAGCAGGTGCTGCCCTTGCTCAACCTGACGGCCAAACATGACTTCCTGCTCCGCCGACAGCAGCGGAAACCGCCCAATGGCTACCAGATACTGGCGCACGGCATCGCCCAGCATGACGGAATTGTCTTGACTGGCCGAAGTGAACTGGACATC
>JBJTUI010000591.1:0-5794 GCA_046080625.1 Elainella sp.
CAGCGAGAATCAGATTTTTGCCGATCCAGACCGGCAGATTGTCGTGACCGCAGGCAGCAATATGGGGTTTGTGAATGCGGTGCTGGCGATTGCCGATCCGGGCGATCAGGTGATTCTGCAAACGCCCTACTATTTCAACCACGAGATGGCGGTGCGGATGGCCAACTGTGAGCCGGTTCTGGTGGCAACCGATCCGGAGTATCAGCTGCGGCTGGAGGCCATTGAGGCAGCGATTACGCCCAAAACCCGCGCCATTGTCACCATCTCGCCCAATAACCCCACGGGGGCAGTCTATCCCGAATCTGCGCTGCGGGCCGTGAATCGGCTCTGTCAGGAGAAAGGTATTTATCACATTCACGATGAAACCTACGAATATTTCACCGATACCGTTCCTCATTTCTCACCCAGCGCCATTCCCGGATCTGCATCCCATACGATCTCGTTGTTTTCCCTCTCGAAAGCTTACGGATTTGCGAGCTGGCGGATTGGCTATATGGTGATGCCGAAACATTTGCTGACTGCCGTACAGAAAATCCAGGATACGGTGGTGATCTGTCCGGCGGTGATTTCCCAATATGCCGCGATCGGGGCGCTTCAGGCCGGACGCAGCTACTGCCAGCCCTACTTGGAAGCGATTGCGGAGGTGAGGCAAATGGGTCTGGCCCAGCTGGCGGAGCTTGGCGATCTCTGCCGCATCCCTGCGGCTGTGGGGGCGTTCTACTTTTTGCTGAAGGTGAACAGCGATCTGGATGACTTTGAGCTGGTGACGCGCCTGATTCAGGACTACGGCGTGGCGGTGCTGCCCGGCTCTACCTTTGGCATGCCGGGCTGCTCTCTGCGGGTGGCCTACGGTGCCCTGCAATCCGACACGATCAGCGAGGGGCTGGGGCGGCTGGTGACGGGGCTGAAATCACTGGTTGGGTGAGGAGGTCAGGGGCATGGGGCGATTCACCCAGCTTCTCCCTATCCCTGAGCTGAATTAAACAAAGCGGCTACGGTCTGAATAACGCGCTGGGGCCAGCTCCACTGTAAGTTCCACTGTAAGTTCCACTGGGGCAGGCGGAAGCCAATCGGCTGGGGGTTGAGGCGAGCGTCAGCGGAAATCGAGCTGTTTTGGGCGTCAATGGCGCGAGCAATTGCCTGCATACGCCGCTGCTGGTCGCGGGTGATGCTCTCGGCGGTGTTGCCCAATCCGGGCGCATTCCAGCGTTGGGTTTTGGGGTCTTTGAACGACTGGACTCGGGCCCAGAGAATCGCGTCCTGGCCGCTGTAGCCCATGGCGTGGGCCTGGGCCAGCCATTCGATGTAGCCCTGGGAGTCGAGCAGAGCTTTGGGAGCCTGGTTGGCTAAATCGATGCCGTTCAGGGTTTCTTCCAGGGTCAGCTTTAGTCCCTGGGCCGTGGCTTTCTCCTGCATCGTCCGGGATTGCTGTTTCAGGCGGTTGAGCTGTTTAACGTCGGCTTCTGCGGCTGAACTGGCTCCATGCTGGTAGGAAAAGGTGCCCAGGTTCCAGACGCCGTTGCCCGGATCGGTGTGGCCGTAGAAGTGCTTGCTGCGGTCGCCGTCAGGAGTGCGGGTGCCCTCAGCGTTTCCCACCGCCACTGCCACCAGAGAATCGGACTCGCGGGCGAACAGTTCTCGCAGCGTAAAGCTGGCCTGCTGAAAGAAGTCGAGGGCTGATTTGGGGGCGGGCTGGGGCGCGGCGTCCTGGGGTGCGGATTGTTCGGATGGGACGGGCTGATTGGGGGAAGGCGGCTGCCATGGATTCTGGCCAAACTCAGACTGGCCGTTAATTGACTGGCCAAATTCAGGCTGGCCAAATTCAGACTGGCCAAATTCAGACTGGCCGTTCATCGACTGGCCGGGTTCGGGAGAGCTGGAACCAGTATCCCCAGAAGCACCTGAGTTGGACAGATCGAACTCCACGCCCAAATCTGTCGGAATCGGTCTGCTGCCCTGGGAACTGGCTGACTGGCTGTAGGAATTACCTGGTACGAGCGCGGGGTCGGCAGGAGTAACCGGCACAAACTGCTGGCTGGCGGTATCCCAAACGGTTGGGTTAGCAAAAGCGGGCGCTTGGCTCAGCACAACAGCCAGCCCCACGGCAGAGAGAGTTTTGTACATAGGTAGACGTGACGGGGACAGAGTTATCCGAGAAATAGCGATATGGGCTGCGCCCCAGGCAAGGGAATTTCCCCCTGCACTGCCTCACTGAGTCTGGGTTTAATCAGGGCGAGTGACCTAAGTGAGAGGCGAAAAGCGAATGGAGTTGGGTGGGCCTGGTTGCAGCTCAGGGCAGAGGAGGTACCAGATTGAGGTGCATGATAGGTGTGATAGGGTGGCTACTGCTGAAACAGCTATTGCTGACAGCTACTGCTGAAACAGCTGTTCCAGGATCGTGCGGGAAGGTTCAACGATCGTCCAGGTGCCTTCGGGCAGCTTGCGCAGGGTAGCGAAGTAGAGGTATTCTCCCGAACCAAGCGCCTCTCCCTGTTTGACCTGACCCAGCCGGGGACGGTTGAGGCCACAGAGGCGGAACAGGTAGGCTGGCACGTCTGGACTGGAAAACAGAACGCAATCCTGTACGGTGGGTTGAACCCGTCCGTCAAACGGCGCATAGACCTTGCCGCCAGCCAGCGCAATCGTGATGTCGCCCAGGCTAGCCGCAATTTTGTAGGGGCCAACCGTCTGCCCGGCCTGGATCTGCCAGGTCTGCTGGATCTGGATCGTCCGCAGCGGTTCAGCAGGGCTGGGGCCAAACGAAACCCGAGAGGGAGAAATGGAGCAACTGCTCAGCAGTACAGCGCAGCCCAAGGCCATAGTCCTTGTCTCGACCCATTCCCAGCGCCCCATGCTCTCGAAGGCTCCTCATCGCGTGACCCTCCATATATAGCAATTTTCAGCGAGAGCGGTGCGGGGAGTGGAGAAGAGATCGGGTTGCCGGGGAGAACTAGCGCGCTACCCGGAACTGGTAGCCTGCATATTCGTTGCCCTCATACAAAACGACCAGCCAGGTTTGGGGGTCGAAGGCCATGCGGTAGACGGCTCGTTCGGCGGGCACGCCAGCTCGGACCTCCAGTCCCGGCAGCTGACAGTAGGGCGTTTGCAGAATTTCTTGAACTGCCGCTTTGGAGCCGCGTTCCGCGATGGTCAAAAAGCTGGCCAGCTGATCGCGGGAAACGGCAGCATTCGGGTTCACGGTGCCAACGCAGTTCTCAGGACGCCGATTGGCTACTTTGGCGGCAATGGTTTCCTGAATATCCATGGTCAGGCCCGCGATAACGGCTATCGCACCGCCCAGCAGAAACAAACGCATACCAAATTGACGTTGGGGGTCAGGTCGTTTCATCTTGTTCACCTCGCCGCGATTTGGCAGATTTGGCCCGACCGTCGGGCGTCATGGACGCAAAACAGGAAACGACAAACAGCAGCCAGGCAGCACCGAGTAGTAAAGGACTCATAGTCTTCCTCCAAGTAGTAGGCCAATCATGATTGAAAACAGGCGGTAGCCCCAGGCGAAGCCGGTTTGGGGCGAAAGGGTGGAGCGGTAGACCGCAATTGCGGCGGGGGCCAGCATGATCAGGATGCTGGGAATCCACAGGGCGGGATAGAGCAACACCAGCCAGTCGAGGCCGAGACGCAGCAGGGCCGAGCCAATCACCAGAACGGCGGCTTCCCGCAGGGTAAACGGGGTTTCGACGGGGCGACGAACCGGACGGCGATTTGTGGGAGCAGCAGACCAGCCCAACAGCAGCTTGGCTAGTCCGGTGACGGGCGCGGTGATCAGGCCAGCCAGAAGGCCGACGCTTTTGAGCAGCCCCCAGCTGGTTTGCCAGGCAGACAGAGCCGTAGCGCTCAGCAGCCCGACCAGCCCTCTCTGACGCCGGGAGCGGTGGGGTCGATAGGTATCTGGATAGGTGTCCGGGTGGGTTTCCAGGTAGTTGTCTGTGGCGGTATCGAGATCGGACAGATCGACGGCCCGTGATTTTAGCTTTAATGTTCCTGTTCTGGCGGTTTCAAAGTAGGGAACTTTAGCTTTCCAATATTCACAAATTGGTTCAAATTCCAGATCGAGCTGTTCGGTCAGAGTTTCTGAAAGCGACATCAGCTCCAGGAGCATTGCCTCCTGCTGATTGGAAAGGGCATTGATCTGATTGGCCTTTTCAGCCAGGAGCAGTCGGGCATTATGCTGCTGAGTCTGGGCGTCATGCAACTGTTCTGCGGCAAACTGTTCTGCGGCAAACTGTTCTGCCGGAAACGCCAGTCGGCGGCTAGCTCCAGTCTGTGACTGAATTTGTGACTGAGTTTGCGATCGGGTTTGCGGCTGAGTTCGCGGCTGGGTTTGCGACTGGGTTCGCGATTGGGTTTGCAACTGGGTTCGTCTTACTCCGCTTTGATTTGTCCCATAGCTTGGCTCCTGGTTATAGTCGCCGCGAGATTGTCCCGGTAGCGGGAAGCATTCTACAGATCGGTTGCTGGAAGATATGCTCGGTTTATTGCTGTTGATCTGAGCGACGTTGGACTGGGGTTTCCCCTGGCCCGAAGCCATCAAAGCCTGCCGATCGATTGTCGGAGCGATTGGGCTGTCTGCTGAGCCTTCTGGGAACTGTTGGGTGCGATGGTAGGGATCGAGTAATGTGACTTTACTGTCGGCCCGAATCGAGCGCAGCTCAGCCTCAATAGCCTTGATTTCTGCTTGCGATTGTCTCATGGTGCTTGCGGATAAGGAACGAGAAGATCGAAGTCGTGAGAACAGTCCGCTAAAAAACGGAATTTTAGTGAGACGCAGCCTGTGAGCGGGAACTGGATGTGAGCGGAGCTAAATAATTAGCAAATTGGCGAAACGACTTGAGCGATTCTAGGGAGCAGGCGCTATATTTAGTACTTTTGTACTGTTTAATGTCCTAAATCCTAACACAACTAGTTCTAATGTACTAGTATGATCGCAAAATTTTTTGAAATTGATTGATGTGGCCTGAACGCGAAGTCAATGCGAAGCCAGTTTTGGTAGCCCAGATCGGTTGTCCGTTCAGGTTTTCATAAAAAAGAGAGGCCATTGATCGGCCTCCCTGTAAGGTTATCTGTACTAGCTGTCTGTACTATCTGTGCAGTACTGGTTGACCTCTTTGGTTTAGGGGTGACATCATCCCAGCTCTGTGCCCCGATTTCTGTCCTGAGCGCAGGCGGGCAGCTCTCCTAGACCGCCGCCGGGGTTAAACCAGTCGTCAGTTGGGTGGCCAGATCGGTAGCCAGGTCGATAGCGGATTGGGGGCCGACCAGCGAAATGTAGGGGTGGTCCATGTGGCGCTGTGCAGCCTGTTGAATTTCGGTGGCAGTGACAGCCGCTACAGCCTGTTGAAACTGCTGGTCGTAGTCAATGCCCAGGTTCAACATTTCGTACCAGCCGAAGATCTGGGCGATTTGGGCGTTGGTCTGTTTGCCCAGGGCGTACTGGCCCAGTAGCTTGTTTTTAGCGGCCTGGAGTTCTTCATCGCTCAGCAGGGTTTCCTGGAGGCGGGTAACTTCCTGGTGCAGCCCTTCTAGGGCAATTGCGGCGTTTTCGGGGGCGGTGCCGATGTAGGTGACAAAGTGGGACGTGTCGATTCGGGTGGGATAAAAAGCCGAGACATCGTAGGCCAGACCCCGCTTCTCGCGCAGCTCCACAAACAGGCGGCTCGACAGACCGTTGCCCAAATAGGTATTCAGCAGCTTCAGGGCAAAGTGATCGGCGGCATAGATCGGGGAAGCCAAATAGCCCAACATCACAATCGCCTGCTGGGTATCCTGCTCGGTA
>JBJTUI010000592.1:0-2678 GCA_046080625.1 Elainella sp.
CCCTTGCTCCAGTGTCGATAGCGCCTCAGTCATCTGCTGCTGAAGCTGAGCGATGAAAGACTCCGCATTGGTAGGGTGGTTGAGCGCCTGATAGTAGTTGTCACGCAGTTGCTCAAAGTCTTGGGGCAAATCCTGTTCGGGGTTGCCGTAGCGCTGGGTACCTCGAACCCAGATTTCTCGCGAGCGCAAGCTCTCTCTCAAAGCCTGAAGCAGACAAATTTCGTAATTGACGCGATTGATGCGCTCCTGCCCCTGCGAATCTGTCTCAACCACTAGCTCGCGCTGACTACTTTTAAGGACACCCGTGGTAATCACTTCGTCACTATCGCTAAAGTAGGGGTAATCTCTCCCCTGGCTGCGCTTGAGTAATGCCAGTGCCTGGATGATGGGCTGGTGAATCTCGTTATTGGACTGAAACTCAAGCGTGTTGAGGATTTCAGGCACCATTCTGCGATAATGGTGCAGATAGGAAGACCGTATCTTGGTGTATACTTTTTCTTGATAGGTAACCCCAGTGCTCTGTTGCTCTTTGAGCAAAGCGGTCAACTTCTCTGGACTAGCAATTGGGTAGATCACGTCTCTGACAGGTCGCTCTGGATGGGCTAATGCAGCTTCAGCAATCTTGTACAGAATGATGTCTTTGCCGGAAACTCGTTTGAAATCTGCAATCAGTTCACGTTCCACGCGCCGCTCGGCATTGATCCGTAAGCGATGAACGATCTGTACCAGCAGTTCAACTAAGTTATCCAGGATTTCTTGCCCGCGTTGATGACAAAATGCCGCAACCAAGGTGTAGCGAGTAGCTGCTGGGTGGCTGCGTAATTGTCCAGCTAGCTCTGCTGAGGCGCGGCGGCGATATTGCAGCAGCAGTTTGGCTGAGACCTGCTCAAACAGCCCTGGCGGCAGCTCAAGTTGGCGGATGTTTTGCAGTTTTTCAATTTCCTGCAATAGACTCTTGAGACCCAGGCGACCTGGATCTGATTTAAGCCGATTGAACTCAGACTGGTGAAATTGAGCCTCATCGTCTTCGAGAGCTGTCTTTGTCTTGAGTAGTTGATCCATTGCCAAGCGGGCTGAAGCCAGAATCTTCGCGGCAATTTGCTCACAGAATGCTTGCTCATGGGCTCGGTTGGCTGACTGAATAAGGCGCGTCAGTTCTTTAGGTGCTGGGGGTTCGATGCACTGTTGAGATAGCCACCCGGCGACCTGGTTGCGGAGAGCATCAAAATGAGACCCGAAGGGAATGACTTCCTGAGTCAACCATGCCTTGAGGGCTTGCTGATCTGCAAGCGTCATGGGCCGAAAGCCTAGATAGGCTCGAATCTGGTCTCTATGCTTCTTGAGCGTCCGGCCTTTCCACTTATAGCCGCTCAAATCTTCAGCGCTGAGCTTGAGTTGGTGAGCCAGGAAGGTCACGACCGCAGGCGGAATTTCTCCAGCATGTCGCGGGAAGCGAGACTCCATCTGAAAAAACTTCAGCAACAGCGCGAACCCCAGCCGATTGTGAGGTCTGGAATTGGCAATGGCGATGGGCAATAGGGCTTCCTCTTGGGGAAGTAGGATGAAATGCTCGATTAACTCTTCCGGCGACCACTGACGCTTCATGGGGGATATCCTCACTGAACCTTGCAAACGTCAAGATACAGTGAGGATCTAGCAAATGGCCAATTCAAATACTCCTGTACTATATTGCCCCAAATCGCAGCTTCCGTTGTTTTAGGCCAATCCAACCGATGCTCAACTCACGGAGCAGATGCGCTCCAATCAGCGGCTAGACGGGCTGGAATCGGACGCAAGGGGAAAGGCTGGGGAAGTGAGCGAGGCGCGGGAGGCAGCGGTCGACCGGGCGGCGACGGGGAATGATCAGGCCGCTGGAGAAACGGCTCTGCCGGGGTCTGCCGAACTGGAGGAATCCTTGTCGGCTCCGACCAATCTGGTCACAGCAATCGCACAACTGCTCGATGACCTCCCGGTTAAACCCTCTGGAACCGGAACCAGCCTGCATCAGACAGATTCAAAACAACAAACTCAACAGTCAGTCTCACTCATGCAGCCAGGGGCCACGCCCTCGACAGAGCCTGCGGTGACACTGGACGAACCTAGCCCTAGCCAACTCGACGACCAACACCACCGGCTCCACCCACCCGACCAGGCCGCTGCTCTCTCCACTGGGCCTGCGGCTAGCTCTGCTGCATCAGAATCGATGACTCAGGCGGCTCCCGCACAGGTAGATTCAGTAGACCTTCCCCTCTCCGCTCTGCTTCACCAGATGCAGGCGCTCCAGCAGCAGCTCTCTATCTCTCAGGCTGAACGCCAATCGATTCAGCTGCTCTCGGACCAAGTGGAGATTCTCAAAGGGCAGCTTCAACTGGCTCAGCAAGAGCGTGACCAGGCGCAGGGCCAACTTCAGCAGGTGGACAAGTTGCAGCAGGAAAATAGCGAGCTAAAGGCGCTGCTCCACGACGCCCAACAGCGCCTCGATCTCTTCCTCAGACTCGCTCAGGGTCAGCTACTGGGTCAGCCACTGCCGATAGCAGACCAGGCAGCACCAGGTTTCGCCTGAGGCAGTCGGATTGTTGCAAAGCCTTCCTATGTCCCAGTGCCTCGCCCTCGCGGTGCGCTATCCACACAGGGAGGTTCCTTGGCGTGGTATCCAAGCACCGACGGACCCGGTCGTT
>JBJTUI010000593.1:0-8687 GCA_046080625.1 Elainella sp.
ATGGACAAACCCCGACACCATCAGCGCCTCGCCCGCGTAGGGGGACCAGAACAGCTCAGCGGTGGCAAAAGGAGGCCGCTTGCCCAACTGTTCCCGAAACGGCACCAGCGCCTCGGCCAGGGGGAAATGGCTGGGCAGATAAACAAACCCCAGCCCTGTCTGCTGAAAAATCTGCTGCACCTGGGCCAAGGTGAGGCCCATCCAGCTCAAGCCCAGCCCCTGCCAGAGTTCTACCAGCGGCACACCCGCCTTGGTCGGCATCCGGCGTCCGCCGTGCATCACTACCGGGCAGCCCACCGTGGTTAACAGCAGCGCTGTCACAGGCGAGATCGGGGCCGTGCGCGAGCGTCCGTCGTAGGGAATACCCATCACCAGGGTTCGATAGCGGCTCTCAACAGCCGTCAATTTAGGGCCAAGCTGATCGTAGGCATCCAGCATTCCAGCCAGCTCCTCGCCCGTAGGTCGCTTGATCCGATGGGCAATCATAAACGCCCCAATCTGCACCAGGGTGGCCTCCTGCCGCAGCATCATCGCCGTGGCGGCAGCTGCCTCTGCCCTAGTCAAGTTTTCGCTGGTATGGGAACCACTGCCGACTTTCCGCAGCAGGTCTCGAAACGCATCACTCATCAGAACTCAAATCACCATTCAGAAATTGCAATGTTAACGCTTGTGAAAAATGCCTGTGCAGAATTGCCCACTTTTCACCAAGTCTGGACCTGGGAAGCGAGTTAATTAGGCTGGCTCCAGGATGACTCGATCGGGACGACTCGACCGGGATGGCTCAACCTAAAGCAGCTCGATCTAGAGCGACTTGACCTGGAAGGCCGTGGGCAGCGCGGCTGGCTCTAGAGAACCAGGGAGAGCAAGGTTAGTAGCTTTGGCCTGTTGTTCCAGGCTAGAGGCATCCGACTCCAGGCTTTGGTCAACAATCAGCCGCTGCACCAGCTCCCGGAAATACTGGATGGGTGGAATTTCGATCCGGTCCTGGGTGGTAACCAGCACGACTTCGCGGCTGAGGCGAGGCTCTTCCGTGGGCCGCACCGCCAGCGTCGCATCATGGATCACCTCCACCAGGGCCGAACGGGGCAGGAGGGCGATAAACTCTCCCTGCCGTACCATGCCGCGAAACCCATCCAGCGTGTTGAGTTCCACCAGCGGCTTCAGCTCCAGGGCACAGCGTTGAAACTGCTCCTGCACCAAGCGCTGCATCCCGTAACCGTCCTTAAACACCACTTGAGGATAGCGAGACAGCTCCGACCAGGGTACCTGAGCATAGCGGGTTAGGGGGTGAGAGGCCGCCATCAGCACTTCAACTGGCTCCTGATACAGCCGATCCACCACCATCTCGGGGCTGGCCGTCAGAAACCGGTTGTTCATCACAATCGCCAAATCGACCAGGCCATCCTTCAATACCTTCAAGGCCCGGTCGCTGCCCAGCGCCGTCACCCGCAGCTGGACGTTGGGGTAATGCTGACAAAACTGTTGCAGCACGGGCGGCAAATACTGGGCCGAAACCGAATGGATCGCCGCGACGCAAAGCTCCGACTGCTTGCCCTCCAGCAGCTCCGTTAGCTCGGTTGTGGCGTTCTGCCATTCCTGGCAAATTTTGCGCGCCCTGGGTAAAAACCGCTCGCCTGCCAGGGTGAGCTTGGCCTGGGAGGTACGGTGAAACAGGGGCAGCCCGAGTTCTGCCTCCAGCCCTTGAATCTGGCGGCTAATGGTGGATTGGGTGACGTGACAGAGCTGGGTAGCCTGCTGAAAGCTGCCGGTTTCAGCAACTGCCAAAAAAGCTTGCAACTGTTCCAGGCGCATAGGCGGCTCCTCTGGAGTAACGACGGCACATAAGGCCGCCCGTAGAGCTACGGTAAGGGAATTGCCGTTCGAGCTTCGTATCAGTTACTACGATCTACCGAATGGCTGGGGCTAGGGGAAGCAAGATGACTGGGAAAGCGCTATGCCTAGAGCTTTGGGCAAATCCTGGGCTCTGGCAACTACAGGGCTACGATTCCTAGAGGGAAGCGACCGGGCGAATAGAGCAACCCAAGAGCGCTGCAGAACGGCCCCCAAAACAAAAACCGCAGCAGTTGCTTAAAAATCAGGTTTAAAAATAGTGTTGAAGCTGTCTAGCCTTAAGGTAAAGGCTCCTCTGGACTCCCTATCTCTGGACTTCCTAATGCTAGTTTTGATTCAATCAAGTCCAGCTACTTATCTCAATACTTTCAATACAGATACCAACAATCAGATATCGACCAACCGATGAAGCGTAGCGATCTATCTTTTATCTTCCTATTCTCGCAAACAAATTGCCCTTTTTATACCCGTAGATAGATTTCATCCTTGCCCAATTGGGCAGTTGTTAGATCTGCCCAACCTCTATCGGGAGGGTTCAGTCGGACTAGAAGCTGCCGAGGACGACAGGCTAGGAAATCCCTCGGCTGGTAGTCCCCAGGTTCTGATCTGGCGTCGCAGCCAGCCGTTAGTCAGCCAGCGTTCGACTACCGCATTAATCTGCTGGCGCAGCTCCTGGTATTGTCGGCCTCGCGGTGCAGCAACGGCCAGCGCCTCTGACGAAATCAGAGTTGGAATCAGGCGATATTGGGGGTCTTCCTGGCTCCAGCCCGTCAGAACAGCGCTATCTGCGGCCACCGCCACCACTTCACCAGCTTCCAGCAGCAGACGGGCATCGGCGTAGGATGCCACCCCACGCAGGCGGATTTGGGGCAGCAGCGACCGCACCGAGGCAATCGTATCGGAACCGGACAAAACCGCTACCGGCTGTCCGGTTAGATCCGCCAGGTTTTCGATGCCGTCGCGGGTCAGAAAGGCCGTGCCGTCGATGAAGTAGGGGCGGCTGAAGTCAACCAACCGCTGCCGACTCGCCGTGACCGTCATCCGGGCCACCAGGATATCTACCTCGCCCTTGAGCAGAGCCTGAAGCCGGTCCTGGTTGAGCAGGGGACGGAATTCGACTGCGGTTTCATCCCCCAGCAGGTCGCTGGCCAGCTGGCGAGCAATCTCGATTTCGAAGCCCTGGAGCTGATCCTGGTCGCGAAAGCCGAGCGGACGCAGGTTGTCTTTCACACCCACAATTAGGTAGCCCCGCTTTTTGATCGCAGACAGTTCGGTGGCCTGGGCCGGGGGCAGGGAGCTGAACGCGATCAGGCAAACCAACAGAGCAATGCTCAGCAAAAAACCTACTCGCCTGAGTCGATTCGACCCTGCCAGTAGGTTCAAATTTGGCAAAAAATTCTTCAAGCGTAGCCCTGCTGATCAACAACAAATGCACAACAAGCGCAATTGAAGCCAGTCCGATACCAGGCTAGGAGGCTTGGCCAGCGAGTTCCACAACCTTTTGGAAGCCTGCCGGATCGAGCACCGCCATCTGGGCCAGCATCTTGCGGTTGATTTGAATATCGGCCTTCTTGAGGCCACCCATCAGCCGACTGTAGCTCATCCCATGTTGCCGAGCCGCAGCGTTGATCCGGGTGATCCAGAGGCGGCGAAAGTCGCGCTTCCGCTTGCGGCGGTCGCGGTAGGAGTTGCGCAGGGCTTTCATCACCTGCTGATTAGCGGTGCGAAACAGGCGCGAGTGCGAGCCCCGGAAGCCCTTCGCCAGCTTCAAAATTTTCTTACGGCGTTTGCGAGCAACATTACCGCGCTTTACACGAGTCATAGTTCGAATCCTCAGTGAATTGAGAGGTCAGTTAATTCAATCGATTTGGAACCTGTGCTGCTCCAGGTACGGGTGGCGGAAACCCGATCCCATGGATGTTCACATGAAAATTCACGTGGAAGTTCAGCGGTTCCCCAAGCTGCATTTTGCGACCCTAGAGGTAGGGCAGCATTAGCTGCACGTTTTCAGCGTCACGCTCGTTCACCACGGCCAGACCGGTGATCCGGCGTTTGCGGGCGGCAGATTTGTGCTGAAGCAGGTGATTTTTGAAGGCTTTGCGGCGCATCAGCTTACCGCTGCCGCTTTTAGAAAAGCGCTTGGCAGCCGCTTTGCGGGTTTTGAGCTTGGGCATGGGTTTGCCTACATTTCAATTTTTTACACAGTCTTCTATTCTAGGTTGAGTCTTGCTTTCTCCGCAACTCTCTCTAATGGCGCGGAACCAGGGTATCGGCCCCGCGCCATCGCTGCCTCCTAGGAGAGCTGCCGCAGCAGCTGCCGGATCTGCTGGGCCTGCTGGAAGTCGAGTGCTTGGGGGAAGCTGAGCTCTAGCGGCACGGCAGCGGTGGCCACCGACTGGTCGCCAGCTACCGTCATCTGGCGGGTACCAATCGACTCGACCTGGGCCAGCAGCTGGGTGGGGTTGGGGTCGCTGACGGTCTGGCTCAGCAAAATCCCTACCGGCTGGGTGGCATTGCGCAAACTCGTCAGCTCCAGCGGGCATTCGTCTAGCTCAATCCGCAGACTGCGAGAACTCATCTCCGTGGCGATGCCGGGATAATACTGGCCTTCCCAGTAGAGCTGAGCCGCCGCCCGGATCTGCTTGCGCACAGGCGTGTTGCCCGCCGGTTTAGCATCGCGAAACACCCGATTCAGACCCGTAATCATAAACTGGAACGAGTGCAGGGGCCGATCAACCTCCTGGCGCTGCTGGGTATACCACTCGGCCACATCCGAATAGAGGGTCAACACCAGCTCGTCGTACTGGGCCTGGGTCAGATCCGGAAAGTTGATCGCCAGCAGGGTTTGCTGGTCGGCAGCTGCCGTGCGGCGAATAATCTGGCCCGGCAGCCGCACCCGACGGCCAAAGTCACCCACTAGCTCCAGATCGACCACGTCGGGCAGGTTGGGATTGCCGTCCACCAACACCTGGGCACCGCTCTCGCTGACATCAATGGTTCTGCCCAGCAGCCCGTCCTGATCAGAGCTGTAGATCTCTGCCGCCATCTGGCGACCCAGACGGTGGGCGCGGCGCAGCTGGGGCTGTTCCAGGCCGACCAGCATCGCCGTTCCGAGCAGAACCAGGTTAAACAGAGCCCAGAAGGCGTTGATCAGGGTGGCTTCGTTGAACTCGGGCCGCAGCACCAGCCAGAAGGGCACCGCCAGCAGCGATAGAATCAGCAGGATCACCAGAATGAACGAGATCCGGGTTGAGCCCCAGTCGAAATAACGGCGCGTCACCGTAGCTCCCTTGTCGGTAACGTTGAACCGGCCCAGCTTGGGGTTGATGACGGCCAGCATGGTCACCAGGCCGTCCTGGAATGCCATAGCATATTCAAAAATTTCGTTCCAGAACGAGAAGCGGGCCGCCTTGTTGGTGATGTAGTTGGCGTTGAGGCCCAGCACGATATGGGGGATGGCGTAGGCCAGGGTCTCGACACCCAAACCACGCACCAGGTTAATCCCAACCAGCAGAAACAGAATCGGGGCCAGGGCATACATCAGGCGGGGAAAGCCAAAGAAGAAGTGGGACACCGCCGAAAAGTAGCAGAGCCGTTGGGGAATCGTGAGCTTCAACCTGGGGTTGAACAGCGGGTTTTCCAGCCGCAGAATCTGGGCCATGCCGCGAGCCCAGCGCACCTGCTGTCCCACATAGGAGGAGAACTTCTCTGGAGCCAGACCGGCCACCATGATCTTGTCGTAGTAGACCGAGTCATAGCCTTTGGAATGCATCCGTAGGGAGGTATGGCAGTCTTCGGTCACGGTTTCCACCGCAATCCCGCCCACTTCCAGCACGTAGTCCCGCCGGATCACCGCCGCTGAACCGCAGAAGAAAGCCGCGTTCCAGAAGTCGTTGCCCTTTTGGATCACCTTATAGAACAGCTCGTTCAGGGCCGGAATCCGCCCGTGGGTCAGCAGATTCCGCTCGAATGGGTCTGGGTTATAGAACCAGTGGGGCGTTTGCACCAGAGCCACTTTAGGCTGGAAGAAAAAGCCCACCGTCTCCTTCAGGAACTGGCGCGAGGGGATGTGGTCACAGTCCAGAATCAGAATCAGCTCACCGGAGGTCAGGTGCAGGGCGTTGTTGATGTTACCCGCCTTGGCATGGTCGTTGTTGTCGCGGGTGAGCAGGGTGCAGCCAAGCTCGCGACACATCTGGTAGAGCTGTTCGCGCCGGTCGGGAAACTGGCGTCCGTCGTCCAGAATATAAACGCGCTTTTTGGCTTCCGGGTAGTCGAGCGCCGTGGCAGCCAGGGCGGTTTTGCGAACGATGTTCAGGTCTTCGTTGTAGGTTGGAATATACACGTCTACCGTGAACCACTGGGACTGGGGAATCGTATCCAAATTAATCGGCTGGCGGTTCCGCAGGCGCAGAGTTTGAAAGTAGGACAACAGCAGGGTGGCAATCGCATAGAGTTCTGCCGCGTAGAGCAACAAACTGAAGAAGCCATCCACCCAGGTGTCAAGGTTGAGCGTATAGGCGGTGCGGTAGAACAGGTAGCGCAGTGTCGTGACAATGCTCAACCAGGCTAGCAGCAGGTGCAGGTATTCGCTGACGCGCTGCTGGGGGTGGCGCTGCTCGTACCGGACAATCAGCGAGCTGAACAGGATCAGCCCAAAGGCAATAATCATCTGCTGCCACAGCTCTAGCGGCGTCACGATAAACGGGATCGAGAGCACCAGCATCAGCACGACAGCCAAAAACAAAAAGCGCTTGTTGGCCCAGGGCAGCAGCCGCTCCAGGCCGGTGGGCAGCCAGCCCAAAAACCGGGTGAGCCAGGCTTGACGGGGAGAGGGAGTGATTGTCATAGCGGGGAAAGTTGAAGGTGTGCTTGAGGTCGGGTGAGGGGGTGAGGGGGTGAGGGGTAAGGGGGTGAGTCAGGATTTTCTCCTCATCCCCCTATCTCCACCATCCCCTCATCTCCCCTCTAGGACGCATCTCCCGAATTAGCCACTCGGTTCAGGAAGAGCTGGGACAGGCTGTAGAGCAGGAGAGCCAGCAGCAGAATGCCGACCAGCATCAGGAACCAGTAGTCCTGTAGGAACAGCACCAGCTGGTTGAAGGAGCTGTTGCGCTGGATCCGTCTGGGGGTAGCTTCTTGTAGAGACTGGATGTTGTAGCCGCTGGCGTCGTAGGACGACGGATTTTCCTGGTTGCGGCTGATCAGCACCGTGTCGCCCTGGATCTGGGAGAACAGCGAATCCTGCCGCAGCAGCGCCTGCACTTCCTTCAAGCCAGCCTCGGTTTGGGCGGTCAGGGCAATCAGGGAATGCTCGCGGCTCCAGGGCGAATTGGTTTGCTTCAACACGCCTTCCTGATCGGGCAGGGCATGGACGCGGCTGCCGCCCCAGAAGCGGGTAAAGGCTCCGGCTAGATTGAAACCCTGATCTTGCAGCGCTTCGGCCACCGGGAAGCGGGGCTGGGTGCCGATGCCCACCACGTTCTGGCTATTGCGCACCTCAGCCGGAACTTCGCCCGTATAGACCTCGGTTTTGACCGACTCGGCCTGACTGACTCGGCCCAGCCGCTCGCTCAGGGCCAGCAGGGTTTCCACCTCCGTATCGGTAGGGTTGGCGGGCAGCACCACCGAGGTACTTGACAGATCCTGGGGAGCGGTGAGCGGGAAGCCCGCCTTGAGCAGCTTCAGGTCAGGCAAATTCACCACCACATCGCGCATCAGCCGGAAGTTGGTGTCGCTGTGCAGCGTGCCCCAGAGCTGCTGATCGGTTTCCAGACCGCAGTTAGCCAGCTCGCGGGAGTTGAGGATGAAGTTGACATCTAGGGTCGAGTCGGGCCGCACCAGGTTTTCGGGCAGGTTGAGCCGGAAGGATTCGCGCTCGCCCCGGGCAGAGTCGAGCCGCTTGGAGCCAATCGTCACACCGTCTAGCTTCACTTCAATCGCTGAGGTGCGAGGATTGACCTGGTTGCTGTAGCTATACTCCAAAGTCATAGTGCTGCCGCGCAGGAACCGGTCGTCTGGCAGAGCCCGGAACGGAATCTGGATGGCCGGAGCGTTGGTGCCGCGCACGGTCACATCCTGGAAGGGCTGGCGGCTGGTGGTGGTCAGATCCTTCAGCTCAAACTGGTTGGCGGTGGGCAGATAGCCCGGCCAGCTGCGGGAATCGTCGGTTGGCACTTCCGTGATTTGATCGACAGTCAGAGCCTGCCCCGTGCCGATCTGGCGGTCGCGGTTCTGGACCAGAAACTGTACGGCTTGCCGCACCGCAGCAGCGCTATTGCCCGTAGCCACCAGAACCGGCGTACCTTTATCGCGCAGGGTGGTCATCATCAGAATCCCTACCCCGTCAGGCACAGGCGCGTTTTTGGCATCCAGCACCTGGCCGTTGCGCACCGGGAAGGGCAGGCTGAGGCTGCTCAAAATCGGCTGCTCGGCGGGGGTGCCAATCACAATCAGGCGGTTGTCCCGGTTCAGGCTGCTGGTGTCCTTGACCAGACGGGTATTGAGGGGACGGTAGTCGAGCTGGCGGGCCGCTGCCGTCTGGAACCGGGAGGTGGCGCTGAGCCAGTCGGTGCCGTAGGTCTGGGGCCGCAGGTAGGTGAGCTGGTTAGGCTCTAGGCTGAGGTCGTCCAGGAAGGGGAAGGGGTAGCTGCTGAAGTCGAGCCGGATCGGCTGGGCGCGGTAGTCCATCACGACTTTAGAGACTTCCAAGTAAAGAATGATCCAGTAGCTAGGGTGATTTGCCCGAGATTTCGATAAACCACTTCGGCAAATTGGGAAGGCGCTGCAATCGCTTCTCCACCTCCGCCATTGCCCGTTTACTGAGTTTGACTCCT